>NZ_JBALPC010000067.1:0-15369 GCF_036965225.1 Bacillus sp. JJ1474
AAAGGCGGGTGAGGAAGAACTTGAATAAGAATCGGGAAGAACTCGTAATGGAGTGGTATGAATTATATTATGAAGATGTTTACCGATTTATATTGTATATGATTCAAGATAAGCAAAGCTGTGAGGATTTTGTTCATGATACATTCGTTCGGGCGTATACGGCCTTTGAACGTTTTGACAACCGTTCCAGCATTAAAACATGGCTGCTTAGTATTGCCAAGCATATTGTCATCGATGAAATTCGCAAACGGCAGCGCAGGAGGCTTTTTAATTCTATTTCTCAAGGAAGAGAGGTGCCTTCTGCCTTTAATGTTGAGCAATATGTGGAAAATAAAGAAACCGTGCTGAACCTGATGGAGGCAATCTATCGTTTAAAGTCAAATTATCGGCTTGTCATTATATTAAGGAAGATAGAAGGCTTTTCAACAATCGAAACTGCGGAAATATTAAATTGGTCTGAGGCTAAGGTGCGGAAAACATTGTCGAGGGCATTGCAGGATCTTAAAAAAATGAATGAAGGTGGTGAGCATGTTGAGCAATCAGTATGACGATCAATGGAAGCAATTGAAAAATCTAATGCCAACCCAAATGGAGAAGGATGCTTTAAGAGTTAGACTTAGGCAATCAATAAAGAATCCATCTGTTAACCGTTTCCCAAAGAAAAATTACCAATGGACAGCCATTTTAGCATCATGTGTGTTTATGCTTATTTGTGGAGGGGTTATTTGGAAAGTAATATCAGATGGGACAGGACCGCATACTGCTGAGCCTAGAAATGCTAAAGAACAGATGGAAAATCCATTCAGCTGGGGGCTTAAAGACGTTTACATCGTGCAGTCATCCAATACTTGGGATTTCTATTCAAAAGATTCTTCTGCTAAAGTGGGAGAGGCTTCAATTGTAGATGAGGAGGAAATGAAAAGGATAACTGCTTCTTTACCGATGTTTGTCAAAGAAGAACTAGAGAATTTCCCATACCCAACAACCTTGAATATTGAGCATGTAAAAATGATGGATACAGCGATTAGATATCACTTCTTTGTTCCAATGGAAAATCAGAACTTTGTTCATTTTAGTTTTGATTATCCGAAGCTTGAACATGCTGAAATTTTCCAAGCGATGGCTACGTTGAAAATTGAAGGAAAATCTCCCAAACAGTCTGAACAACCAATATATGTGAAACATGGCTATGGAGCAATGATATTTCCAGTCGGGCTGGAACCCATTTCCCTTTCACCGAGCGAAGAATTATATTATTGGGAAGAAGCTTCTTTTAGCGCGTATCATCAATATTTAGACAAAATTTCAGAAGGGCATTGGAAAAGGGAATCGTCTAAGGGGGAAACAACCACATTTGTTTCTGGCAATGGAATGGAGATAGTGTCAATCACTTTAAAAGATAAAAACTTAATATACGAATTTACTTATCTTCATGACGAAGAACAATGAAATCAGTACTTAGAGACCAATCCATTTTTGAAAATTGGTCTCTTTTTTTAGGAAATGGCTTTTAAAGAGTGATGGTCCAGTCAGCATTTTTTGCTGGATCACACACTGAAACATATTGGTCTTCTGCAGGAAAATAGCGTTTTTCATATTTTTTTAAGATAGCAGTCTCATCTCCGATATATAGGTCCCTTTTTAGAACCCTTTTTAATCTTTCCTCCTTAGGAACATCGATATATATAACATAATCCAGAAAAGGCCTTACTTCCTCTCGCTGTAAAAAAACCCCTTCAATAAACAAAATGGTGTCCAAATCTATTTTTAAATGGTTCAGCAAATATTCATCCTTTTCTTTGTCATATAACTCAATTTGTTTATTAATCGGATGCCCCATTTGAATGGGGGACAAAATTTCGCTTATAAGGTAACCATATCTCCACTGTATATGGTAATAACATTCCCAATCACTAATTGCATCGTTGTAGCGAACGGATTTGGGGTGAATAAAATCATCTATGTGCAATACAAAAATTTTCATACCTTTGTTCCGAAGGTCTTTTTCTAGAAAACTCGTAAAGGTTGTTTTCCCTGATCCGCCTAAACCATCAATTCCTAATATAAAAATACGATTCTTTTCTTTAGTCTTGAGGATTTTTTCTATTTCCATTTCTCCACTCCTAATGAGCCGTCATCACTAATCTATGTAAAATATAACATTTAACATGCAGTTGAGGGGATATTAGTCAGGATTCTTTCGATTAGTAGAAGTTCATGACACAAAGGATATGCTTGTATAGATATAGCTTAAGGTTAACCATCCCTTTTGTTCGCGAAAAACAAAAAAGACTTAGTTCACTGTTAGTTTGTGAACAAGTCTTTTAATTTGTGTAAATAGAATATTTGAATTATGTACAATTTCTAAAGGTTTTAGTTATTAATAGAATGGTTCAAGAGAGATTGAGTTCATTATTTAAAGCTATCTCTAAATCCAATCAGAATTTAAGGAAATGGAAACTTATTCTAATTTTTTGTTGCATTCTAAAAAGTTAGAACATATAATAAATTTAAATCGACCAAAAAAATTAGGGTGGTAAGGAAAATTGGATTCTCAACAAAATATGATGGAAATCAATCTAGAACAGCAAAAATTAATTTCAAGTCCATTAAGAGTGAAAATTATTTACTTGCTTGACGAACGTCCAATGACGGCAAAGCAGGTGGCAGATGAAATGGGAAAAACAGCCGGCAGTATTCATTATCACATTCAGCAGCTTTATCATGGCGGAATCCTTGAAATTGCGGAAACGAAGGAGAATAGGGGAATTATCGAGAAATATTACCGCTCAAAAGCAACCCATTTTAAGTTAATTGACGAGAATGCTCCTATTCAGGAAAAAAAGACACGTAAGAGGGGATCAAGTTTATCACTTACAGACGAAGAGTTGAAAGAATTTGAAGCAGATTGGGACCAACTCATATTAAAATATTTAAAGAAAACAGTTAAAAGTGATAAAGAGCGCACACCTTATCAAATTTCCTGTCAGTTTGAAAAGCTAATGGATGAGGAGGAGAATTAAATGGCAGGATCGATACAAAAGAATCTTATCCTGTTTCTAATCGGTAAAATGACGGCGGTTCTAGGCTCATCGATTTATGGCTTTGCAATCGGATTGTATATTTTAGCAAAAACAGGTTCAAGCCTTAACTTTGCTATTACGCTGCTTTTAAGTGCTTTGCCAAGAATAGTGCTCTCCCCGATTGCTGGTACATTGAGCGATCGCTTGAATAGGAAGATGATGATTATAACATCTGATTTTGCCTGTGCAATTTGGCTCGTAATTGTCTTTTTCATATTTACCTTTCTTTATCCGGAAATTTGGGTCCTATATTTAGCAACAGCTGTCCTTAGTATCCTCAACACATTTTACTCCAATGCTGTCACATCAGCGATCTACAACATGGTTGGCCCAGATTATTTGCAAAAGGCGATGTCCTTAAATCAGGCAGCCGCTTCCCTTTCCGCTATCCTAGGACCTGTCCTTGGTGGTATATTCTTCGGACTCTTTAACATTACTACTTTCATGATAATTAATATTATTACTTTTACGATTTCAGGATTGGCAAGTGTTTTCATTCAATATGATTTATTTGCAGAAAAAAAGGAGAAAACTAATGGCAACTCTGTGTTAACAGATTTGAAATTAGGATTTATCTACGTTAAGAATCAACCTTTTATTAAGAATTTAATTTTGATTTGTATTTGGCTTAATTTCTGGTTTGCGGTGTTTCCAGTTGCCATCCCGTATCTAGTTCTAACCATTCGAAAGATGGAGTCCATTCAGCTTGGCATTATTGAAGGAACCTTCTCAGTCGGCATGATGGTGATGGCTATTATTCTATCAACCCGGCCAGAGATCAAAAGAAAGGAACTTAGCATTTTTGGCGGGTTGATCGCTATGTCGACCGTTCTAATTTTATTGGGATTGCCGAACGTTCCAGGTATGACGCATATCTCAAATACACTTTTCTTTCCTTATTTAGTCATCATGGTTTTCCTGCTGTCTACTTTTATTATGCTGATCAATATGCCCATTATGGTTCTACTCCAAAAGAGCACACCAGATGAATACCGAGGACGAGTCATGTCTCTCCTTGAAACAGGTGCAAGCGCCATGACACCGCTTGGCTTTATCATCTTTGGTTTCGCTCTTGAAAAGATGCCTGTTTGGATATTACTGGCAGTCTGCGGGCTTAGCATCATAGCTCTAATCCTCTATCATATTAAAAAGAAAACCATTACACCTTATTTACGCGAGGATAACAAACCTAAAGAAGTTGCATTGGAAGGGTAAGAGGCAAGTTTTACAATTAGACAAAAAAACAAACATTTTTTTATTTCTACTTTATTTGTTGTTTTGGCAACGATTATTATGACTGTTCAATCCTTTTCTGGTTTACGGATTGTTGGAAAAAACACCGCAGACTATTATTAGGACCCTGTAACATAAAAGGAAGTCAGGCACCCCAAGGAGGTGCCTGATTTTTTTATCAAGAGTTGGAAAACCCCAACATAGGGAGTTTAATGTAAGTGTTTTGAATGGAGAGCAGAAAACACCTTGATAAAGTTTTCTTAAAGTAATTATTCTTTTTTTTCCGGAATTCCGCAGCTCTCGTCCGTACAGCTAGCATCTTCCATGCCTTCTGCAGAAAGGTCCTGGAAAGCAGGAGCAGCAGATTCTTCTTCCCAAACCTTTTGAAGGGCACCCGCAAACGTTTCAGGGGCTTGGGCACCTGAAATTGCATATTTATTATTAATGATAAAATATGGTACTCCTTTAATGCCATACTGCTGGGCAATTGCCTCATCAATCCGTACATCATTAGCAAAGGCAGTTTTATCCTGAACAATTTTCAAAGCTTGATCACGCTCGAGTCCGGCTGATTCAGCAATGTCAGCCAGTACCTCTTCATCGCCTATGTTCTTTGAATCTGTAAAATAAGCGTGAAGGAGCTTTTCAGTTAGTTCTGGTTCTTTTCCATTCTCCTTTGCAAACTTTGCCAGTCGATGGGCATCAAACGTATTGCCATGCTTCATTTCATCAAAACGAAAATCCAATCCTACGCTCGCTGCTTGTTGTCCGACTCCTTCATTTGCCTGTTTAGCTTGTTCAATACTCATTCCATATTTCCCGGCAAGGATTTCGTGAATGCTTTTGCCGTTATATTTAGGAGAGTTTGGATCTAACTCAAAGCTTTTGAATTCAACCTCGACTTGATCCTTATGGGGAAATTGGTCAAGTGCCTGTTCCAATCTGCGTTTCCCAATATAACAAAACGGACAAACAAAATCTGACCAAACTTGAATTCTCATAAATGACCACCTCAATGATATTTTCCCTCATATTAGCATACTCATTAATGAAACCAATAAAAAGATGCTCATCGTTCCAAGCAGTTAAGGTTTAATTTGAATTTATTGTGGGAAAACTTAAAAAATGGGGAAACCTGGATAAACGATTTAAATATAATGATAATATACGCGGGTTGTACAGTAGTTGTTAGCCATTCGTTTTGGAACAGAGACAAAGCCATTTGTAATCTAACTTCACTCCTAACATAATGTGGTGATAAAAGGTGATATATGATCAGGGTGAAAACTTCACGTTTCAAAATTTACAAGAACGAAATTTAACATTTGATATGGTTTTTACAAGAATTCTTAAGTTCATTAATAGGAGTCCATGTGGTCATTACCGATTAATGGTCGGGACGGATTCACAGGTTCATTGTGATCGGACGATTTTTATTACGGGAATTGTGATCCAAAATGAAGGAAAAGGGGCTTGGGCCTGTATTAGGAAACAAATTATTCCTAGAAAAATGCTTCATTTGCATGAAAGAATCTCGTATGAAACCTCACTGACGGAACAGGTAGTAGCCCTTTTTACACATGAGAAGAAGAATGAAATCATTGATCTAGTCCTTCCTTATCTTTACCACGGAGCAACATTTACAATGGAAGGTCATCTTGATATTGGGATTGGACAAAGAAATAAAACACGGGAATTTGTAAAAGAGATGGTTTCAAGAATGGAATCAATGGGAGTAGAGCCAAAAATAAAGCCTGACGCTTTCGTAGCCTCTAGTTATGCCAATCGTTATACAAAGTAACCCAAAAGAAATTAGCTATATTAATAAACTCCAGAAATGGGGTTTTTATTTTTTTGTTCTATATAAACTATAACAAGTTTGTTATATTGAGTATAGAACAGAATGGAGGAGATAGGGTTGATCATTGTTATTGAGCCCCAATCTGATGTTCCGATCTATACCCAGTTAACGAACCAAATTATGGAGGGAATAGCGAGGGGATATTTGAATCCTGGTGATTCATTGCCTTCTGTGCGTGCCTTTGCCGCTGATTTGGGCGTTAATATGCATACAGTGAACAAAAGCTACCATGAATTAGAGAAGAAGGGCATCATTCACATTATCCCTAAATCAGGTGCCGTTATTAATTCTCCGGTCGTAACAATTGAAGTGACCGATCAGCTCTTAAAAGGTTTTAAACCGTTAATAGCAGAAGCATTAGTTTTGGGTCTAGAAAAAGAACAAATTCAAAAACTTGTGGAAACCATTGTTTCGGATTTAAGAGGGGAGTCATGACCCATTGATACAGAAAGGAAGAGGATCAAATGGATTTCTTACTTTTTTTAATCATTATTGTTTTTTTAGTAGCTATCCAAATGGCAACTCCATTTTTAGTTAAACGAAATATTGTATTTGGTGTTTTCATTCCGGATGAATATGATCGGGATGCCAAGTTAATTTCTTATAAAAAAATATATGCATGGCTCATTTTGATCTTTGGTCTAATTGGAGTAGCCATTTATCTTGTATTGGTGCCGAATGGGGATTCAGTCCATTCCAATTTATTATTGCTGCCACTAGTCATTCAATTTAGTCTCATTTTTGTAAGTATTGCGCTTTATTTTTACTTTCATGCAAAAACCATCCAGTGTAAGAAACAGATGGGGTGGGGAGAAAACTTAAAACAATTAAAAGTGACGGATTTATCTGTCCGCTCAAAAGATGAAATGCTTCCTTGGTATCTATACTTACTGCCAATGGTTGTTACTATTGGGATTATTGGTTATTCAATTTTAAAGTACAGTTTGCTTCCTGAGCAAATCCCTACTCACTGGGGACCAAATGGCAAGCCTGATGCGTTTACAGGAAAAAATCCTTTTTCCTCCATCTCATTGCCGCTAATCATGTTAACCATGCAAGTGATGTTTTTAAGTATTAATGAAATGACAAAGCGGTCTGGCATTAAATTAAGTGCCACAAGGACTGAAGCCTCCAGAATTCGTCAGCTCACACTTAGAAAATATTCGAGCTGGTTTATGTTTTTGACCAATATTCTTATTACGTTGCTTTTTTCCTTTTTGCAATTACAAATGATTCATCCTAATTTAGCCGATGGCACTTTATTAATGGCAATTCCCCTCATATTCGTATTTGTCATCCTGATCAGCTCTGTCCTTTTTGCACTTAAAGTTGGAACAGCAGGCGAAAAGACTGATATCAAGTCTTGGGATGGTATTTCCGATTTTGATGAAGATCGATATTGGAAGGGGGGGCTCATTTATTTTAATAAAAATGACCCTTCCATCTTTATTGAAAAGCGTTTTGGGATTGGCTGGACTTTAAATTTTGCTAATCCGATTGGTTATATCATCTTATTTGGACCGCTTGCTATCATTTTGTTCATTTCCTTTTTCGGTTAGCTAATAAATGTAGGAGGGTTAACTTTGAAGAAATTATCATATCTTCTATTTGTGATGTTAAGTGTTAGCTTATTATTGTTGGGCTGCAGCAAGGGAAATAAAAAAGAGGAAGTTGCAAGTGAAAAAGGGGGAAGTTCATTGGAAAGCATTGAGGGAGTATGGGAAGGTGTTATACAAATTCCGAATCAGCCGCTGCCTATTCAATTAGAGTTTTCAACGGATGGCGGCACTTTAAGCATTCCAGCTCAAGGGTTGGACAAATACCCATTTGCAAAAGTGAAATTAACTGATTCAAGCTTGTCATTGGCTATGGAGCTTCAAGGGCAGCATATAACATTTGATGGTAAAGTAGAGAATGAGAAGATTGCAGGTACATTTAAGCAGCAGGGTCAGTCTTTTCCTTTTGAACTAACGAAGGGAACGGCTGAAGAATCTAAAGAAGTTGGCGATCCTGTACAGATGGAAGTAAAGGATGGAACGATGAATGGATTATTGACCACTCCTCAAGGTGAGGGGCCATTTCCTATTATGATTATTATTGCAGGCTCAGGTCCGACTGATAAGGATGGAAACACAACAATATTACCAGGAAAAAATAATAGTTTAAAAATGTTGGCTGAAGACTTAGCGGCAAATGGAGTTGCGAGTATTCGCTATGATAAAAGAGGAATAGGTCAAAATGTAAGCCTAGGAGGAAAAGAAGAAGATGTGCGTTTTGATCATTTTATACAAGATGTAGAATCTTGGGTTCAGTTCGCAAGAGGGGATAATCGTTTCTCAAAGGTCGGCATTATTGGTCATAGCGAAGGCTCTTTAATCGGAATGACTGCAGCTAGTAAAACGAATGCGGATACGTATATTTCAGTTTCAGGTGCAGGCAGACCGGCCGATCAAGTACTGATTGAACAGCTAGAAGCTCAGCTTCCGGCAAACCAGCTACAAGAGTCAAAGGACATTTTGGATAAATTAAAGCATGGTGAAATAGTTAAATCTGTCAGTACAGAATTGCAATTCTTATTCCGTCCATCTATTCAGCCATACATCATTTCATGGCTCCAGTATAATCCTCAGGAACAATTGAAAAAATTGGAGTGCCCTGTTTTCATCATAAACGGTACACACGATCTTCAAGTTCCTGTTAAGGAAGCTGAGGCATTGCATGCAGCCAAACCAGATTCCGAGCTATTTATCATAGAAGGAATGAACCATGTTCTTAAGGATTCGCCTAAGGACCCAGAAGGTAATAGCGCAACATACACAAATCCTGATTTGCCATTGGCTGATGGCCTAGTGGAGCGTCTGATGGAGTTCTTAGAAAAAAATAATGTATTGGAAAAATAAAAGACAGGGGCATTCTCTTTGTGAGAGTGCTCCTGCTTTTGTTTGTGCTTGATTATTTACGTATTTTCGGGTTGTTCTCTAATTGTAAGCATGTTCCTCAATTTTGGCAGCTACAGCTTCAGTCAGTTCTGAAGTTGTTTCAGGAAGCGAGGTTGTTAATATCGAGTTTGCGACCTTTGCCAGCATTCCTTCGGCTGTAATATCAAGGCAGCCTGTCATAAGTACCTTCGAGTTTCCTTTTTGCTCCGCTAAAAAATATCCGTGGCCCGTAAATTTTTCATTTAGCCCCTTTAAGTTAAATGTCACTTTAGAAGGCTCTTCCCAGCCTGTAATATCAACCTTTAACTCAATTTTCTTCTTCATGAAACCAATATCACTTTTAAAGCACCATGTGGACTCTTTATCACTGAGAATCTGATGTTCAATATATCCGGGTACAAGTGGAGCCCAGTTATTAATATGACTCACAAAATCCCATACAGTCCGAATAGGTGCATTTACTTCAATTTGATGATTATAAATCGGCATGTTTTCCGCCCCTTTAGAAATTATTCATCGTTGCCTTACATGAAAATGTATTCAGATTAAACAAAAGGTATTCCCTTAAGAGTGCAATGCACCCCAAATAGACACTTTTTCATAAACTGTCCACCAAGGGTGCCTGGCACCGTTTTTTTTGAAAAATAATTCTAATGACCTATCGAAGTTAGGAGGAAGGACTCAAGGGTTATCAGTGAGGGATACAGAATATTTCCAATGTTATACATAATAGGGTACTGGAGGTGTGTCTTGTAAAGAGGCAACACAACCAACATCAAAGGAGATGAAAGGATCAATGTTAAAGAAGAATATGAAAGTTTTTCTATTGGCACTAGTACTATTATTAGCATTTTCGCCAATGGGTGCAGGTGCTGCTAATAAAGCGGAAAGCAAATCAGCTGCTCAACTGGCACAATTAGTCGGAGAGTTTGATTTTTCGTCATCGAACAGAACAAGTGTAATTGTTGAATTAACAGAGCCATCCATAGTGGAAGCAAAGCATAAAGGAAAGAGCCAATCCAAGGCAAATCTTGCTAACACTCGTAATCAAGTAAAATCAGATGTTAGCAATGTAGCAAAAAGCTCTCAAGTTATTCGTGAATATGATTATGTATTCTCTGGCTTCTCTGTCGAACTTACAGAAAATGAAATTCCTGCTTTATTATCTGTGCCTGGAGTAAAAGCAGTTTACCCGGATGTCGAATATCAGGCAACTAGCTTAGGAGAAGGGGAAATGATTTCCTCTGAGGAGTACAGCCCAAATATGCTCAATAGTGCACCGCATATTGGCGCCAACGAGGCTTGGGAATCAGGATATACAGGAAAAGGTGTCACGGTTGCGGTTATCGATACAGGGGTTGATTATACCCATCCGGATTTAGCAAATGCTTTTGGCAGCTATAAAGGCTGGGATCTAGTCGATAATGATAATGATCCACAAGAAACACCAGCTGGCGATCCTAGAGGTGATGCAACCACTCATGGTTCGCATGTTGCAGGTACAGTTGCGGCTAATGGCCTTATTAAAGGGGTAGCTCCTGAAGCAAATTTACTTGCTTACCGTGTTTTAGGTCCTGGCGGCCGCGGGACAACGGCTAACGTAATCGCAGGAATTGAAAAAGCAGTTCAAGATGGCGCAGACGTTATGAACCTATCTCTAGGAAACTCTTTAAATGATCCAGATTATGCAACAAGCATTGCATTAGACTGGGCAATGGCTGAAGGCGTTGTTGCTGTTACATCCAACGGAAACAGCGGTCCGAATAACTGGACAGTCGGTTCACCAGGAGGGGCCCGAGATGCCATTTCTGTAGGGGCAACACAGCTTCCATATAATGTATATAATTCTTCTATCTTCACATCTGAGGGTGTAGATTATCCTTCAGCAAAAGTAATGGGCTTTCCAAATGACCAAGCTCTTACAGATCTTAATGGACAAACTTTAGAATTTGTTCATGCCGGATTTGGTTCTCCTGAAGAATTTGTTGGAAAAGACTTTGATGGAAAAGTAGCTTTAATTAGCCGCGGTGCAGGAATTGCATTTGTTGATAAAGCTACTGCCGCTAAAGAAGCTGGGGCCGTCGCAGCGATTATTTATAATAATGTTGCTGGAGAAATTGTACAAGTGCCTGGCACTGATGTTCCAACTATTAGAACAACTTTAGAAGATGGTAATAAATTATTAGCCGAATTAGAAAAAGGCAATAATAAAGTGACATTTAACATTAATTTCGCCAATCGTGTTGGGGAAACAGTAGCTGATTTTTCTTCGCGTGGTCCAGTCATTTCTACATGGATGATTAAGCCGGATGTTTCAGCACCTGGCGTAAATATCGTAAGTACGGTTCCGACTCATGATCCATCTAACCCACATGGATATGGAGCTAAGCAGGGAACGAGTATGGCATCTCCACATGTTGCGGGTGCTGCTGCTCTTATTCTGCAGGCAAACCCGAATTGGAGTGTTGCTGATGTGAAGGCAGCTCTAATGAATACGGCTCAGAATCTTATCAATCCTGCTACTGGCCAAGCTTATCCGCATAATACGCAGGGGGCTGGAAGCATTCAGGTTTTAGATGCGATTCAAACAAAAACACTTGTGACTCCTGGAAGCCACTCTTTTGGAACTTTCTATAAAGATAAAGGGAAGCAAGTAGAAAAGCAGCATTTTACAATTAAAAACCTATCTTCTGAGCGCCAGACTTATAGCTTCGAAGTGAAAATGAACACTGATGCAATTAAAGTTTCGACGAGCAATAATTTAAAAGTAAATCCTGGACAATCCCAAAATGTTAACTTAAACGTACAAGTTGATGCGGGATCCCTAGAACAAGGCTATTATGAGGGCACAATCACGATTAGCAATGGCTCTGAAACGCTCGATTTACCAACGATTCTTTTCGTAAAAGAGCCAGACTATCCTCGTGTGCAATACCTTGGAGCCGGTCAAAATGGCGATGGGCAAATTGAAATTGAAGGATACTTCCCAGGTGGAGCAGAGGAAGTTGAATTATTTGTCTATCTATCCAACAAAGATGGCCAACCGTTAGGTTATTTAGGAGATATTGCTCTTTATAAGGATGTAAAGGCAGGCTACACAACCTTCAAATGGGATGGAATACTTGCAGATGGAACTAAACTTCCAGCTGGGTATTACAATATTTATGCCTACGCAACCTACCTAGGTCAATCAGATTTAGCAGGCACAAATATTTTAATCAAATAAATGATTGAAAAAAGGTCATCGTTCCCATTTGGAATGATGACCCTTTTACCTTGAAGGATTTGCTGTGCATAATACAGCAACTTACATAAAAAATCATGCAAACAATAAAACTCTAAAGAGGTGAGCCTGACTTTTCCTTCAATTCCTCATACCATAATTTCGTTTTGTCAGGATCTTTATCATTGATGAAGATTTTCTTTTTCTCCATTTCAATATAGATATATGGCGAAGAGCCTTTTTGAATAAAGAGAAGGCTGCTGCCGTAGTCCTTAATTTTAAAATGGCCTTTTGATAGTGTTGGCAGCCCAACACCGTTCGTCCTTAATGTAACTTCAGGCATACTATCCATTAATTCAATCCGTTTAATATCAGTCGTTCTCCATTCATCCCCATACATGCCCGTAATTTCAAAACGATTATCATGAACCTTAAGTTCATAGCCTTGATAGCTATAAACGGTGAGAGCAATTATAGAGCCAATTACGGCGACAAAAAGCACAGTGCTAATGATATAGCTTCGCTTTCTCTTACTTAGTGTTTCATACTTTGATAAATAAATGAGTCCGCCCATTAATAAAATTAGCATGCTTCCAAATTGAGCTTCCATTGCATATTTAAAGGAAGTAAAGGAAAGCGGAAGTAGAAGAACCATGACAACGGCAGTAATCAATAATAGGCTCCCGGTTTTCTGTGGTAAACGATTTGCAATTAGCTGCTGCTTTTCTTCTTCTGTACGAGAGGAGAATCCAGAAATAAGATAGTAAGCTTTCTTATAGCGAATGGCCCAGCCTATTAAACTGAAAATGATTATGAGGATGAGTTGTGAAATGATAAGTCCCCACATAAAATCTGCCTCCTTTTGAAAACTCTATTAATTATATACAAACATTGGTAAAAATAGGAGGCACTTATATTATTTTATTAAGCCAATCGAAATAAGTATTATTAACTATCTATTTTCCTAATAAAAGGTACCAAATCCTTATTCAGAAAATATAGACTATTTCATATGATTTATTTAGGAAATAGAAATATTTTAAAGGAGTGGTGTATTTGTTAAAGGTCTTATCTAGTTCTGCATTAGCACTAACATTAATTGGAAGTACTGTTTTTTCAGCGGGGGTCAATAAAGATGTAACCGCGAAAGAGAAGAGTACATATAATCTTAATTTAGCTCATTATGTAGGAGCTTCACCTGAACTTGCAGAGCAGGCAAAAAGATTTGGACTCGATCTTTCAAAAGTCGACCCTGCTGAAAAAGCAGCTAAGCATGGGACGAAGTTTCAGCAAGCTGGGAATAATCATGTTGCTTATAGAAATGCAGAGGGGGATATTCCTGTTCTAGTCATTCTAGCAAAATATAAAGATGGTGATGAGCCTGTCGGGGATATGCCTGGACAAGTTCCGGCCCATTATTATGAAGATTTAATTTTCGGAACGGAATATAATCCATATGAGCTTGAACAGTTTAAACAGTATGCTGAGTTTAATGGAGAGAAGGCTCCAACAAATCGAACGATGCAAAATGTTTACAAAGAATCAAGTAATGGAAAAGTAAATCTTGTCCGTAAAGAAAATACGGAATTTGTGTGGGTTGAAATGCCGAAGGGAGCTTCCTACTATTTAGACCAAGAGGGGAATTATGCCGAAAGTGGGAAATATGTCCTTGGGAATGAAAATGGGGATGCCCATATGGGTGAATTTGTTCGTGATTTATTGAAGGCAGCAGATGAGCAAATAGATTTCTCCCAATATGCGGAAAATGGAGAGGTGCCTAATATTTTTATCGTCCATGAAGGAACTGGGGCTGAATTCAGCAGGGATCCTGCACAAATCTGGTCTCATAAATGGAACCTATTAAGTGCTATGTATTATGGAAAGTACTATGAAACTGGTAAACCTGCAGATGTTCACGCAGGGCTGAGCCAAGGTGAGTGGATTAATAAAACAATAGCTGAAGACATGACTTATGATGGCGTAGTCGTAAACAACTATAATATTCAGCCAGCCATTGGCGGAAATGTTTCCGGATTTGATACAGCTACTGGTAAATATGATGAATCTAAGATAACAGGCCCATTCCCAGCACAAACAGGGGTGTATGCACATGAATTCGGTCATGCTTTAGGATTGCCTGATTTCTATGACACGGTTTATTCATCTGAGGGAGTTGGAAACTACTCCATGATGGCAGGCGGCTCATGGATGCGCTATCCAGACAATGCTGCTTATTCTGGGAACTCTCCAACGCATTTTGACCCATTCTCAAAAATTTTCTTAGGCTGGGCAAATCCAATTGAAGTTTCACCAGAAGATGGAATTCAGGAAATTACTCTTCCTCCGATCAGCCAAGCTTCTGCTAATAATGGAATTGTAAAAATGGCAGTCCCAGGCTCAAATGAAACAGAATACTTCCTATTTGAAAATGTCCAGCAAGACGGGTTTAATAAAGGGTTAATTCGCCAAGGCCAAGAAGCTCACGGATTAGTTGCATGGCATGTGGATGAAAATATCATTAACCTTTATCAAACTGCAGGCTTTCGGCCGAACAATGTGGAAAACTGGATGAACAAGCGCTTCCAGTACAATCAGTCTGAAACGGCAAGTGATGGAACAGTTGTGACACATTATGGTCTCTCTGTCCTTCAAGCTGACGGAAAATATGATCTCGAGAAAAATGTAAATCGCGGAGATGTGGGCGACTTCTTCAAAACGGGAAGTAAGCTAACACCTGTTTCAGGTAAGGTTCATACAGGATCCTATTACTTCTGGAAGGGCCAAAACTCAACACCTGGTGATTCCGGAATCCATGTAACCGATATTGTTGAAAATAACGATGGCTCCATTACGGCTAAATTTTTCTACAATTCGAACCAAGGAAATAAATAATTAAAAAACCTGATCCCTTAATTTTTTTTAGGGATTCAGGTTTTTTTAAGCATTTTAGGATGATTTCATTCTAGCCAAAAATGCTGGACGGACATTTTGAGAGGGAGAGGATCTTGAAAAGTCCAAGCAGAAATGCAG
>NZ_JBALPC010000068.1:0-1092 GCF_036965225.1 Bacillus sp. JJ1474
GGTAATGGTTCCCGCTTATTGTAAAAATCAGCATAAACTGGAACAATAGATAATCAGTTGTTACAAAGGTATGCTTTTGGGGCTGTTCAGAAATAGCTGACTTTTTAGACAGCCTCTTTAAAAAACAAGATCTAGTTGTTAATAAACATAAAGGTTTTTTTCAGCAATTGAAAATCAAGGCTCATTTTCTCAAATTCCTTATATTCAATACTGTCTGGGCGATCTGCATACTGATTTTCACTTACAGGCAAAATCGCATATACAAAGCCATTTTTGACACCAAGCTTTTGAAATAAGCTGTCCTCATAGCCATCTTCCCATGTTTGTTCCTTTATTTTCTCAATGGAAAACAGCGTTCTTTCAGAGATTGCTTTATTTTTCGGTACGTAGCTGAAGACTAAATGACCATTCTTCTCGGCTGAGCGGTATTTCGTATCCCATTCTACAGGAATTGAAAAAGCATATTCTGTTGCTCGATAAGTAAATAGCTTCTGAGGAATATAAGGTGTTCGCTCCCAAACACTAGCTGTCTGCTTCACCTCTACTTTATTGATGAACCAGTTAGCATCTGCCTGACTCACAGTTAAATTTGCAGTCTCTGTCCCAAAAGGTCCCGTTGAGGTTTCTAGTTTTAATTCTACTGCATAAGTATAAGTACTTTTATTTATTTTCTTTTCATTTTTGATTTTGTAGCTGCTAATCCAAGGGCTTGATGTACCAGTTACCCAGCCATTGTTATCAAAATACGTTTTCGTTTTTTCCTTAAGGTCTGAAGTAAATAGTGCGTATTGATATGCACCATTACGGTTAGTAATTGCTTTGCTCCATTGGTTAACAGCGTCTGAAGCTGATACAGGTGCAACTGCATTTTCTAATAAAGAAATTTGAAGCTGGAGCATTTCTATATCTTGTTTTTGACTTTCCAATATTGGCTGTTTTTTACTATTGCTGGCTAATTCAATTTTTGCCGCCTCTTTTGGTGTTTCATTCGCATAAGTAGCGCTCGTCAGCATCCCCATTAAGGCAACAGCACTAGTAATTGTTACAAGTTTCTTTTTCATGTTCTTTTCCTACTTTCCTAATATGATGTAC
>NZ_JBALPC010000069.1:0-11882 GCF_036965225.1 Bacillus sp. JJ1474
ATCCAACCAAAAGATTTAAAATTACTATATAAATCATTGCAACAATTTGTTCATGAATGGATTGTCTCTATTCACTGAGTACATAAAAAGTCAGTTAGTAAATTTGATAACAAACTAATTAAAACAAAGCGATTCGAATAAAGCAAAATGGGCTATTAAGATGTAAAAAAATGGAATATACGGACGAATAGGTACATGTAAAATGATATGAGATTATATTAGGAGAACTACTTTCTCATAGTACGTAAATGTTGTTCCATTTTTGATATTTTAAATCTAGGCAAGTGCTACTCCAATATACTGATAAACCTGTATGCACTATCAACTCGTCACATGTTGAGTGCTTTCACTTCTAGTTTTAAGAAAATAATGATGAGGTTGTGTGTAAAAAATTCTCTCTGCTCGTAAAGTGGAGAGACTTTTTTTGTACTGAATATTTAAGGCTAGGAAGTAGATTTAAGGACCAACTAAATATAAGGCAAAAAAATATGCGGACTGAATATAGGCATCAACCATAAATATTATTTTAGCAACATATTAAAATGCTTCAACGCAAAATAGGCTCTTTGTTTAGTAACAGAGACCTAAAAAAAGCATATTTTGTTGAAGAGAGTACACATCGTATCGAATGATTTCGTTTACACAGAACTGGCATTGACTTTTCAACTCTCTATACAAGTTTAGCCCAAATAATTAAAGACAATGGGGAGGGAAAAAACAAAATGTTTCAAAATGAGCTGCAAGGGTTGGGAATCGACCCTTATCAAGTTGGTCAGTTAGTTCCTATGGACATTCAGAGTCAGGACCTGCACATGATGAGCAGGCGTTGTGGAGGCTGTGGATTCCGTTGCGGTGGCTGTGGAGGATTCCGTTGTGGAGGATTTCGTTGTGGTGGTTTTGGCTGCTTTGGCTGTGGAGGCTGTGGAGGCTGTGGTGGCTGCTTCGGTTTCAGTTGTTTCGGCTTTGGTCTCGGGTTTAGCTGTTTCGGTTTTATTTAATTGTTTTGGCAGTTTGAGCTGTTTGGCGCCTGGTAATTTCCTAAAGAAAAAATTAATATTGTGAATCAAAAATGCCCCTGCGTAATTTGCTGGGGCACTTCTTAAATTTAAAGAAAGTATATAACTTTGAGAATTGTCCAACTCTAGCGCCCTTCGCTCTTCTCGCTACGATAAGTCAAGCACGAATGCGCCTCCGGCTCCTTCGTGTTTCCTTTATCTAATTTGAGCGCTCCAGGCCATACGCCGTTGAACAGGGCGCTTCCGCTTTTCTTTTTATCATATTGGACAAAAAATCGTACATAAACTGATAGTGAATAATTAGTACGATTATGAATAAGGAGGAGCTGAATGAAAAAACTGGACTCGTCCTCACGTCTGAAGGCCAAAAGGGATACTTTCTTTATTCCAGATCCAAATGGTGGTGTGTATTTTAGAAACAACTTAAGTTCATTCCGTATGGAAGGCAATACAATCTTTCAATGGATTGAAAAATTACTTCCAATGTTCAATGGAGAACATACAATGGGAGAATTAACAAATGGATTAACTGCCCCTTATCGGGAAAGGGTGTACGAAATTGGAGAAACGTTGCACAACAATGGTTTTGTTCGGGATCTAAGCAAAGAGGATCCCCATCAATTGAATCGAAACATTCTTGAAAAGTATGCTTCACAAATCGAATTTATAGAGAATTTTATGGAATCTGGTGCGTACCATTTTCAAGAATACCGTCAGGCGAAAGTTCTGGCTGTTGGCTCTGGCCCCTTTATGGTTTCATTGGTTTCCGCGTTAATCGAATCAGGTCTGCCCAAATTAAATGTCATGGTCACAGATTCCATTCCAACTAATTGGCAGAGGCTACATGAACTGGTGCAAAATGCACGTAAGACTGATTCCGAAGTCGAGATAAAGGAAGTACCCTTTCATAAAGACGCGGGGAGCAGTTTCTGGAGAGAAGCAATTCAGCCTTATGATTGGATTCTATACGTCTCGCAGGATGGCAATATAAATGAGCTAAGGGACCTTAATCTGGTTTGCAAAGAAGAAAAGAAGGCATTTATGCCATCCATCTATTTAGATCAGGTGGGGCTATCCGGCCCATTTGATCAACCAGATACAGATGGATGTTGGGAGTCTGCATGGCGCAGAATCCATCACTCAGCCTTAAAAAAAGATCTTCAGCCTCAATCCTTCTCTTCAACAGCGGGATCGATTCTGGCAAATGTTTCTGTATTTGAATTTTTCAAAAGGGCTACAGGGATTGCAGATTCTAATGAGAGTCATCAAATTTATATGCTTGATCTTGAGACCCTCGAAGGAGACTGGCTGTACTTCATCCCACATCCATTGGGTACGTCTAAACGTGATACTCTAAGACTGGTGGAGGATTTTGATTTACGCCTCAAACAAGAAACGGACAGAAATGAACCATCGAGTGACCTCTTAGAGTATTTCAGTAGACTAACGTCAGAAGAAATAGGAATTTTCCATACCTGGGAGGAACGAAATTTACCCCAACTTCCACTTGCACAGTGCTATGTTCAAGCAGTTAACCCCTTTTCAGAGGGACCGGCAGAGCTGCTTCCTGAAGTTGTCTGTGCTGGACTATCACATGAGGAAGCAAAAAAAGAGGCTGGGCTTACGGGCATTGAAATGTATGTTTCACAAATGATGAATTTCCACGATCTGGGATACAATCATAAGAAAAATAAGGTGGGTGCGAACATACCTGAGGAATTTATAGGCATCGGTGCTGGAGAAACAATCGCAGAGTCTGTTTGTAGAGGCCTTCAAGTATATTTAGATGAAGAATTGAAAAAAAGAAAGTTCGATCAGCAGAGTGCGGTTTATCGTATGAAGTTGGGAGCCCTAGAAGATAAGCGATGCAGATTTTATTATAATGCCCTGACCACCTTAAATGGTGCTCCAACAATTGGTTTAAAAGAGGATGTACTAGGTTTCCCAGTGGTATGGGTAAGGTCGAATGGCCGTTGGCACAAAAGCGCAGGTTTAAATACAACATTGGCATTACGAAATGCATTGGAACAATCGCTTTTGGATGCTCAAAACCAAGTGAATTCCACAGTAAAGCAAGAGATGGAGTCAACAGTTTTTCTGGGAGAAAACGAAAGCAAACTGGATATCCCATCTTGTGATGAAATGACGTCTCAGGAGCTATTACAATCTTCTATTCAGGTATTAAACCGGAACCGCATGCGGCTAGTAATCTATGACTTAGCCTTTGAGCCGTTTTTAAAACAAGAGCTGGCAGGGGTGTTTGGTGTTCAGGTTCAAGAGGGGGGATACTAATGGCTGCTTATATACTTATAGATGGTGAGGGTTTATTAGCGGAATATGTCTATGAGCAATTGTCCCCAAACTATCTTGTTAGGCGCCAAAGCATTCTTGAAGAGGTTCCCGAAAATACAGAATTAGTTCTTGTGCTGCACGATACCTGGAAACCATCCGTTCATCAAAAAGCGGAAGAGAGGTTAAGGGCCTTAGGTATTCCGTGGCTTCGGGGTTTCGTTTCGTTTGGTGAGGGAATTATTGGTCCATTTGTACGCCCTGATGTACCGGGGTGTTCTCATTGTGCTGACATACGACTATTGTTAGCTGGACCTGATCGCAAAGAGATGTTGGGACTTCGGGTGAAAATGGCAACAGGAGAAGGTTTACTTCGTGATGCATGGGCATCACGAACCGGACTATCGCAAATGGCGATCTTGATTAGCAACGAAGTGATGAAGATAATTCAAGGAGAACAAAGCTTCTTAGGAGAACGGGTAATAATAACAAATCTGAAAACGTTAACGATCTCCAGCCATTTTTTCTTGCCAGATCCGTTGTGCCCAATGTGCAGTCCATTACCTAAAGACACAGCTGAATTAGCGAAAATCAGGTTAGAAGCTAGTCCTAAATTGGAGCCTTCTGGTTACCGATGCCGTTCGATAGATGAATTAAAAAACGTGCTAGTCCAAAATTATCTGGATTATCGTACTGGGATCATGAATGGGAAAATGCAGGATTCCAGGCTGCCGTTCGCTGATGTTTTAGTGAACATGCCGTTGTTTGATGGGGACGAGGGAGTAGCAGGTAGGTCTAATTCCTATGAAATGAGTGAGCTAACTGCCATTTTAGAGGGTTTGGAGAGATATTGCGGAATCGAACCTCGCGGGAAAAGGAAGGTAGTTCGTGATAGTTATCAAAATTTGGCGGATAAAGCACTAAATCCTGCAAAGGTAGGTTTGCATGAGAAGGAGCAGTATTCAAAGCCACATTTTCCATTTGAACCATTTCATCCTGATAAACCAATGAATTGGGTCTGGGGATATTCATTTTTACAAGAACGCCCTATTCTTGTTCCGGAGTTACTGGCCTATTACAGTTTGGGATATGGAGAGGGATTTGTTTATGAGACTTCCAACGGTTGTGCTTTAGGAGGGACTATAGAGGAGGCCATTTTCCATGCTATTATGGAGATCGTCGAGCGAGACTCATTCTTATTAACCTGGTATGCACAACTCCCCCTTCCACGTCTTGACCTTAGTTCTGCGAACGATAAAGAATTGCAGTTGATGGTTAGCCGCATAAATGAGGTGGCTGGTTATGACCTGCATTTTTACAATTCGACGATGGAACATGAAATTCCGAGCGTTTGGGCAGTGGCAAAAAACAGAAGATCCAAGGGTACAAATCTTATTTGTGCAGGCGCAGCTAATCCTGATCCTGTAAAGGCAGTAAAAAGTGCGATTTACGAGCTTGCAGGAATGATGTTTAGGCATGACGAAATATTGGAGAATAATCGACAGAAATATGAAGCGATGTTACAGGATCCGTTTGCTGTGCGTACCATGGAGGACCATGGCATGCTATACGGACTAAGAGAAGCGGAGGAGAACTTAAGCTTTTTATTGGATGAGAATCGCCCTTTACGTACATTTGATGAGGAATTTAAATGCCCGCCGGTGAATGCTGATTTGAAGGATGATGTTGAGGATATTCTAAATAGGTTCCGAAGATTAGACTTGGAAGTCATTGTGGTTGACCAAACATCTCCTATAACCAAAAGGAACGGTTTAGTTTGTGTAAAGGTAATAATTCCTGGAATGCTGCCAATGACATTTGGACATCACCTTACACGTATAAAAGGTCTTGAACGTGTACTAAACGTACCTGTAAAACTCGGGTTTAAAAACCATCCGTTAACATATGAACAGTTGAATCCATATCCCCACCCTTTTCCATAACTGCAAGAGTAGGAGGGTTTCAGTTGGATCTAGATACATTCCTATACAATTTGCATTTTGACACTGATAAACTTCTTTCGCCAGATTGGCAACCGGATTGGGAAGACGCACCACTTCCCTATAAACTGTACCGTGGCTTACCAGAGATTCCACTTACCGCAGATATACCGTTAACTCTCAAAGGGAGAGAAGCTAATTCAATACCCAGCCTGGAGGAGTTTGGTCATTATTTATGGTATGTATATGGTCTTACTCGATACTCTCAAACTGCTTTCATTGAGGGCATAGGGGAAAAAGCTGATGTAAGCTACGCCCAGTTGTTTCGCAGATTTGTTCCCTCTGGCGGAGCGTTGTATCCAAATGAATTATATGTGTACTTAAAGTTGGAGGATGTACCAGAGGGAGTTTACCATTACGATGTTGCACACCATCGCCTTTTATTGTTGCGAGAAGGCAACTATGATTCCTACCTATCCAGAAGTCTTGGAAATCGTTATAATCTTTCAGACTGTTTTGGTACTGTTTTTGTATCGACGGTTTTTTGGAAAAACTTTTATAAATACAATAATTTCTCATACAGGTTACAAGGGTTAGATGCAGGCGTGCTAATTGGGCAATCGTTGGAAGTGGCGGGTAGGACGGGGTTCTCAACACAGGTATGTTACCAATTTTTGGATCGTCCTATCAATCATTTGCTTGGGCTATCTGAACAGGATGAAAGTGTATATGCTGTGATTCCATTATCTATTTATAATGTGGATCAATTTAATCTAGAAAAAAATATTTCTGCAAAGGAATTGTCCAGAGAAGTTCCATTGCTCAAGCATGTAACATATAACCGTTCAAAGAGAGTTATTGATTACCCATTACTGAAAGAGATCAATGAAGCCTCAATGTTGGAGACAACACATTCATTTGTGAACATAAAAAAAGATAATCCTCTTAACACTGCATTAGGTTCAGAGTTAATCATGCTGCCATTTACGGAGGCAATTTCATACGATCTCGCATCTGTTTGCAGAGAGCGGCACTCTCCTGATATTGATTTTATGATAGGGAAAGTCAGTCAAACAAAAGTATCTACTTTGTTAAAAGAGACTTTTTCATTTTCATATCAAAAAGACCTTAACAACACACAGGGGAATCTTGAGACTGGTTTAAATTTGTATGGCACTTTTTATAACGTGGAAGGTGTTCAAGATGGTGCTTATGCCTATGATATAAGTGCTCATGCACTTCGGAGAATATCTAAGGGGGATTTCCGGGAGTATATGCAAAATTGTTTAACAACGCCAATTGTAAATCTGTTTCAGGTACCGCTCTGTCTGCATGTAGTTGGAGAGAAGGACCACCTCAAAAAGGAACTGGGCTATAGAGGATACAGAATTCAACAGATGGAAGCAGGTATACTTCTGCAAAGGCTACTCTTGACAGCATGTGCCCTAGAGATGGGGGGACACCCACTATTAGGATTCGACTCGAACCAAAGTGATGAACTTTACGGAGTCAATTCGAAAGAAAAAACAAGCCTTATACAAATCCCTGTCGGTCCATACCTTCCCCGCGTCTGGTTAAAAGGAAGTTTGAATAGCTAGAAGTGGAGGCTGGGACAAAACCCACCTCTGACATCTAAAAAGCCGTTGAAATTTTACGACGAGTAAAATTTCAACGGCTTTCATTACGTAGTGAACGAAAAACGCCGAAACAAATTGTGAAGCAAGTGTATGACTGGATCACACGCAAACAGAAGTACGAAAAGGATTTTGAGGTTTTCGGCACACGTAACAGTTATTCGAAAACAGACAAAGATGCAACATTTATGCGAATGAAAGACGATTACATGCAAAATGGACAACTAAAACCTGGCTTTAATGTACAAATCGCAACAGAAGGACAATACACATTAGCGGTACGGTGTTTTCGCTAACCCAACGGATACGAAAACATTGACATCATTTCTTGACCAAATCGAAGAACAGTACTTTGAATTACCGGAACATATCGTGGCGGATGCCGGTTACGGCAGTGAACAGAATAATGAAGATATTCTTTCGAAGCGTAAAAGAACGCCATTGATTACATTCAATCACTACTTAAACGAGCAGAAAAGAAAATTTCAAAACGTTTAAAACAAGTAACTGGGCTTATAATGGAACAAGTGATACGTACACGTGTCAGAATGAGAAGCAACTTACATTTCAATACATTTCAATACAATTCAGTACGTACAGATAAAACAGGATTTCAGCGCCAATTTAAAATCTATGCATGTGAAGACTGTACAGGTTGCCCATTGCGAAAGTTTTGTACAAAAGTGCAAGAAGGTACAAACCGTAAGCTCATAGTAAACGAGAAATGGGAGCAAAAAAAGAATATGTACGAAACAAGCCTTCAGAAGAAAAAACAGGTTCAATTTACCTTCAACATAAAATCGATGTAGAACCAGTTTTTGGGTTCTTGAAGGCTAATTTAGGTTTCACTCGATTTTCTGTTCGAGGAAAGTCAAAGGTTGAAAACGAAATGGGTCTCGGATTAATGGCCGTCAATTTAAGAAAATATGGGGCAAAAGTGTAAGATCTTGCCCCATATTGTGAAATGAAATGAGAAAAGTGAAATCTGCATTGCGATTTCACTTATTTCAAATATAGAAGCTAGTTTTGTCCCAGCCTCATCAAATTTAATTCCTAAACAGAGTCTACCGCAACAGGTTCTTCTTTCGGTTTTTCTTTTCTTGTAGGGATGACCAAATTTAAAATAACAGTAGCTAAGGCCCCTACTGTAATCCCAGAGGATAAAATATAATTTGCCCAATCAGGAGTACTATATAGAACCTCTTTAGGCAGGATTGAAACGGCTATTGTTAATAAGATAGGCATTCCGATGATGATCATATTGCGGTCATCAATTATAATTGGCTGAATCACCTTTATGCCATTTGCAACAATCGCAACACAAACAATTCCAAAAACCCCGTTTATGACAGGCTCCGGTATGCAAGTAATTGCTGTAGAAAGCTTTGGTACGAGACCTAGGCAAATTAAAATCACTCCACTAGCCATGATTACTAATCTGCTCGCAACACCAGTGATTGCCAAAAGCCCGGCATTAGATGAGTAGCCAGTCATTGGTGTACTACCAACTAATGCACCAACAAAGCAGCCAAGACCCTCACCAAAAGAAGCCCTATTTAATCGCTTTTCATCAAGCTCTTTCCCCGTAACCGTCGAAACGACAAACCATGTTCCAGTTGTTTCAATTAAAATGATTAAATAGACGAATACCATCGTTATGATGGCGCTTACATCAAATACAGGACTTCCAAATGGAAGGAGGGATGGAAACGAGAACCAGCTTGCATCCCTAACAGGTGAAAAATCAACACTGCCAAATAAACTTGCAGTCATCGTTCCGACAGCAATGGCTATGATGACAGAAACTAAACGAAAAAATGTTCCGATCCCTTTTAACCTGGGGCCAAGAAGCATGCAAGAAATTAAAACTCCCGCGGAAACTGCCGCGACAAGAATGTTTTCCCCGATGTTCCCTGGTGAATGATAAATGTTATTAAGGCCAATAGGCATTAAGGCAATTCCTACAATAATGATAACTGTCCCGCCAACAAGAGGCGGAATAAACTTTCTAACAGCTTTTGCAAACCATTTTAATGGATATCCGATTACTGCAATAATGATTGCCCCAGGAATTAAACTTCCTGCGATGGCACCAAGCCCTAGTTTCCCGCCGATTGCGGCAATGGCTCCAATAGGCACATATGAAGGCCCCTGTACAACTGGCAGCTTAATTCCTGCACCAGTCTGAATTAATGTGGCAATGCCTGTTCCAAGAAAACACATTTGAATGAAGAAAGAGGTATTTTCTGTACTTAAGGCAAGAAGGCCAGCGATAATGATAGGAGCAATATACAAATCCATTGCCAGAACATGCTGTAAACCAAGGACAAAGGCTTTGCCATAGCCAATCCTATCATCTACACCGATAATAATCCCATTTTCTGGTTTTTTGTCCATTCGGTGTCCCCCTTAAAATATTGTGTTATTAAGCTATTCAGCTTGTTTAAAATAAATACGCTATTAATTTAAAAATTTAGAATATTTAAAATAAAAATTGATGTTTGTGATTTTTACTGAATACTTGCCATATTCTCTTAATAATAATAATTAAGAACTGAAAAAAGAGAGATCAAATTTGTTGAATTATTAATCTCTCAAAAAATCCCAATCTATTTAATTATTTCAAACTATTACGTATTAGTAATTTTCTTAACTGGATTGTATCGATCGCGTATTTTCTCTTTTTATTTGGAATAATTAAATTTAGGCTAACTCTAGCCATTGCTCCAACTGTGATCCAATAAGATAAAATATTGTTCGCCCAATCTGGAGTACTGTAAAAATCTTCTTTAGGTAAAATTGTAACTGCAATTTTTAAAAGGATAGGCATATCAATTACGAACTGAACGAAAACCATTGTAATAATTACATATGAGGGGGAGATAAGATGATTCAAGATAAAGTTTTGCTGGAGGACTGGATTGTGACATGCCGTTCTGAAGATGTAAAGGAAAAGCCAATTCAGATTATTCTGATGGGAGAACGCTTAGCCATTTTTAGAAATAGTGAAGGGGTCCATGCTTTTAGAGATTTATGTATCCATAGGGGGGCGGCTTTGTCGCTTGGCGAGGTGAAAAATGATTGTATTGTATGTCCTTATCATGGCTGGGAATATAACCACGACGGTGAATGTGTGAGCATTCCTCAACTGCCTGAAGGAAGAGCAATCCCAAAAAAAGCAAAAGCTGAGTCATATGCCTGTATGGAAAAATACGGATTTGTTTGGGTGAATTTAGCGAATAATAACCCGGAGTTTTTTCGATATGAAGAAATGGAAGGCACTGCTTTCCGTAATGTGATTTGGGGACCGCAGGAGGTTCAGGCTAAGCCGCCGCGAATCATCGAAAACTTTCTCGATGTAGGACATTTAGCTGTCCTTCATGAGGGATATCTTGGCGCAGCAAGCCATCGTGTGATTCAAAATTACTTTGTTCATAAAGAAAATGGCAGAATCTATACCGATGAGATTCCCATCTATCAGCCTGATCCGGATGGATCTGGAAAACCAAAATACGTATACTACACGTATGAAATTATGCGCCCTTTAACGGTCAAATTTACAAAAAGAGACCATGAAAATAACACAGAAATGACAATTGTTCTAACTGTCAGACCAGTTAATGAAAATGAATCCGTAGCTTATGGAATCCTTTCCTTTGATTACGAAACTGGTTTAACCGATGAAGAAATAGTCAAGTTTCAAAATGAAATTTTCGCTCAAGATAAACCGGTAGTAGAAAACCAAAAACCGGAGGAACTTCCGCTTGATCTTCAAGTTGAACTTTCCCTTATCTGTGATCGAATGAGTATTGCTTACAGACAGTATTTGAAAGAGTTTGGTGTTGTATTAGGTACAGCTTAATAGAAAAATGGCGAAACTCATCATTTCAGATAGTGATGGGTTTTATTTTTTGTCGTTTCTTAATATGAACGTAAAAGGAATTATGATTTTTATCATAATTGTCTTCATTAATAAATTGGGAAAGAATGAGTAATTATACATATAGTCTAAAATCGGTGATTAAAAATGAACAAACAAAAACAGCATGTCATCGATACTGCTCATTATTTATTTATCGAAAAAGGTTTTCAAGCGACGTCCATTCAAGATATTTTAGGTTGCAGGGGAATTTCCAGAGGGACTTTTTAGAATTACTTTTCCTCAAAGAGTGAATTGTTAATCTTGGTATTTAAATGGCTCCAAGAGAAGTTAGAGAAAGAGCGCAATCAGCTGCTTATGGGTCAGGACCTAAGTGATTGATATATTTTGCAAAAAGATTATTTTAAGAATGCAAAATAATAAATAACGAGCAAAAATATCGATGCATTTACGGACTAAATTGTCTCGTTGGTGTAGACAGTCAATTTGGCACGCCAATATGGTTCCTAGATGAAAAGGAGAAAAATCCGTATGACCGATTAATAGAGTATATTGAATCCTCTTAAGAGGCGGAAGAATGGATGGAAGCCATTCTAATAGAATTGGAAGAATTGATAGCAATGTAGGATGGGTAATCCCTATTTTTTTACTCAGAAAGAAATGAGGCTTTTGGGGGCATCGAACCCTCAAAAGTTGGCTGCGCAAGAAAACCGGTAAGCTCCATCTCGTTAAGCTGCAGGAAGCTGGAACCTATGGAGCTTTTCTATTGGCAGTTGCCGGCATCGAACCGGCGACTGCCAACCAATGCTGATTCCTCCGGGATCTATTCGCCCCGGGAACGCTCGTACCAAGTTTCTTAATGATGATGTCCCAATGGCGCGTACGTTCTACCCCGGCTACTGTTATCATATATCCATATAAAAAATGGTCAACCAGAAATATTTTCTGGCTGACCTTATAATATGAAAGGGTGAGATTGTTAAGTAATACAGGTAGAAAATGGTCAAACTATTTTATTAAAACTAAACTTAAATCTGCTGGGTAAGAATCCATTTTAATCAAATGATTTTTCAAAATGGATTCTTTTATTCATTTGGATAAAAAATCTGGTACAATCTATACC
>NZ_JBALPC010000070.1:0-6280 GCF_036965225.1 Bacillus sp. JJ1474
GGTAACCAAAGAGTGCTACTGGTGCCCGCAATGAAGGAAATCAACGTTAAACGGTAACCATTGTTTTAAAAAATAGTTTAATAGAATAGGGGGCGGATCTTAATTGAGAAACGCCCCTTTTTAAATTGGGATAATTTAATATTTTTAGGAGGTAAAAGTATGACTGACAATGAATTAATAATTGAAGCCATTAATAACACACGAAAATTAGGCCGGAAATCGGCATTAGCCACTGTTGTAAGTGTTGCGGGTTCAGCTTATAAAAGAGAAGGGGCGAAAATGCTGGTTGATGAGGAAGACAATATGATCGGGATGATTTCAGGAGGATGTTTGGAGTCGGATGTTGCTGAAGTGGCAAAATCTGTAATAGCTTCAGGCGCCCCTATTTTAAAGACATACGATTTAGACGAGGATTTAGTCTGGGGACTCGGACTTGGCTGCCCGGGCACAGTGAAAATTTATATCGAACCTGTCGAGCCTTATTAAATAATTGATGGAGGGGTAAAATGTTAAACCTATCACCATTTGAAGCATGGTTAACGAGTTTCGAGGAAGAGCAGGAGTGTGTTCTGGCGACAATCCTGCCAATCAATCCATCACAACAAACGAATGAGCCTTGCCGCTTATTTATTTCTGGAAGCCACAAAACGATTGGCGATCTTGGCGATGAGGATATTAACCTAAGGGTAATCGAGTTGGCAAGAAGAAAATTAAATGAATCAAATCCAAAATCAGAGACACGGGTATTTACCCTGCCGGACGGCAATGATGTTCATGTTTTTATAGATGTATATATTCCCCCAGTTGAATTGATGATTTTCGGTGCTGGGCACGATGCCATTCCTGTGGCAAAATATGCGGTTTCATTAGGATTCAAAACAACTGTTGTAGACCAGCGGGAATTTTACAATAATGAGGAACGTTTTCCAGGGACAAACAGGCTGATCGTCAAAACGAGTGAATTTCAGGAGAAAATTAAGATTGGCCGAAGAACATATATCGTAGTGATGAATCACCATATTGAGAGGGACCAGGAAACATTAAAGTTTGTATTGCGCTCACCATCGCCATATATTGGTGTTCTTGGCCCACGCTCCCGCCGCATTCGGATGATAGAGGGACTGGAAGAAGCCGGTGTTTTTTTCGATGAAAATGAACTTAATAGAATGTACAGTCCAATTGGTTTAGATATTGGAGCTGTATCACCAGAAGAAATCGCCCTTAGTATTCTAGCGGAGGTAGTTGCGAAAAAAAATGGCCATTCAGGCGGGTTTTTACAAGGATCTGAATATATTCATCGAGCATCAAATACGAAGGAGCCCGTATGAAAGGACATACAATTAACCCATCCGTTTGTGCTGTAATTCTTGCCGCCGGTACGTCATCCCGAATGGGGCAGCCTAAGCAGTTACTTGAATTAAATGGACTTCCGCTTCTAGAGCATGTCATTCGAGTTGCACTCTCAGCTGATTTTTCCGAAATCATAACGGTTATTGGCTGTGAAGCTGCTAAAATACAAAAATCTATTTTGATTGAGGATCCGCGTTTTCGCTGGGTATTCAATGAAGATTATTTATCTGGGCAAGGGTCTTCTTTAAAGACAGGCATTATAAACGCAGGAGACTGCCATTCCGGGGTGATGGTATTCCTCGGCGATCTTCCTTTTATTGCAGAAAGCACTGTTCAATCCATTTATCAATTCGGAAAAGATTTGCTTAACAAACAACACGAAGGTTTCGTTATTCAGCCTGAATATCATGGAATTACAGGTCATCCCGTTTTTTTCGGTCATCCAAATAGAAATATATTTATGGAGCTCCAAGGGGATCGTGGCGCAAAAGCGATAATGAATAAAATCCCCCATCGTCAATCCATCTCTATGGATGATCGCGGCATTTTATTTGATATTGATACTCCTGAATCGTATGATAAAGCGATAAGTCAGAATAAGTGAAAATATCTTTATATTCAGGCTATTAATTTCCTATCTGTTTCTAGAAAAAGTATAATAGGTGTAAATGAGGTTCGTTCTAACAGGAGGGGTCGGATAGGTTGATTATTTGGAAGGATATTCTGAAGCCGATTTCAATCTTTGTTGATGTTCGCAGTTCAATTGAGGATGTTATTCACCATTTTTCCAATCAAAATTTGGATATTGTTTTGGTAACAGATCAAGGGTCTCTAGTAGGTTATTGTACGAAGGAGCTTTTATTGAATCAAATTGCCCAAGCCTCGGACCTAACACAGCCCATTACATATAGAAATGATATTTTAAAAGTTCCGCAGTTTTCTCCGGTTGAATTTTATCATAATGTTTCTTTAATAATTGGGGTTAATGAGAAGGAAGAATTTGTTGGTTATACGACTATTGAACAGGCAAGGCACCACATTAGTGAGTTGCGATTAAAAGATATCAATCTGCTATTACATGGAGCGGGCGTAGGGATTGTCAGAACAAATGTTCATTACCAAATTGAATTTATTAATGAAACAGCTGAAAATATTTTAGGGATTCCAAGTTCATTTCTAATGCTTCGAAATTATAAAACCCTTCTAACGAATGATAAAGATCTTGATAAAGTAATGGACGGGGAAACACTTGTAAGTGTAAACTCATCGATTAATTTCAAACAAATAAGCGGAAATTTTTATCCTTTACAGATTGATGGGAAAATAACAGGACTTGTCCATGTTTTTTTCTCTAGAGAAGTTTTTGAGGAAGCTGTACAGGAGCTAGACTTCGTTCGAAATTTAAATTCGGATTTACAGGCTGTTTATGCATCGTCCCAAGAACAAATACTCGTAATTGACGGAAGTGGAAAAATCATCCGTGTCGCTGGCATGTTTCTAGGAGACTTTTGGAAGGTGGAAAAGCCTGAGAATATCATCGGGAAAAATATCGATGAATTCTCGAAAAGGAATATTTTTCAGCCAAATGTGTTTGATTTGTGCAAGAAGCAAAAGAAAAAGGTGACAGCCATTCAAGATTTTACTGGGAGCAGTAGAGTTTGGTCTGTTGCGACTCCCGTTTATCACGAAGGAAAATTAGAAAAAGTCGTTGTGCTTTCAAGGGATATAACTCAGCAAAGCACTTCACTCAAAGATCAATCAGAGGACGATTCAGATCAAACCTTACATAATCGACACGAATTAAATAATAACGAAAAACGGCTTGTGTACCGTTCGAAAAAAATTGAACAGTTAGTAACAGAAATAAAAAGAGTAGCCCAATTTAATTCAACTATTTTACTAGAAGGTGATTCTGGAGTCGGGAAAGAAGTATTTGCCCAGCAAATCCATACTGCGAGTCCTAGAAGCAAGCAGCCGTTTGTTCGAATTAACTGTGGGGCGATACCTGAAAACTTGATCGAAAGTGAACTATTCGGCTATGAAAAAGGTTCCTTTACGGGTGCAGACAAAAATGGAAAAGCGGGCTTATTTGAAATCGCTAATAATGGCACTCTTTTTCTTGATGAAATTGGTGAGTTGCCTTTAAATATGCAAGTAAAGCTATTGCGTGTGTTACAGGAGCGGGAAGTGACAAGAATAGGCGGGGTAAGGCCGATTTCTATTAATGTTCGGATTATTACAGCGACAAATAAGGACTTACGGGAAATGGTCAATCAAGGAGAGTTTAGGGAAGATTTATACTACCGATTATATGTCATTCCATTTCGTATTCCGGCTTTACGTGAGAGAAAAGAAGATATTCTGCCTTTGTCGATTTATTTTTTGGAGAAATTTAAACAAATGTATGATATTAAAAAAAGCTTCACCCCAGAAGCCATTGAAGTATTGGAGACGTATGCATGGCCCGGAAATGTAAGGGAGCTCCAAAATATTGTCGAGCGATTAATACTACTGACAGAGGGTGAATGGATTCAGCGGGAACACGCATTAAAATATCTGTACGGTGAAGTGGAAAAGAAGAAAAAGCAGTTATTTGTTTTAGAGCTGATGCCGTTGAAAGAAGCTGTTGAAGAATTAGAAACCCAATTAATTGAGCGGGGAATGCAAAAATATCGAACAGCCGACAAATTATCCAAGGTGCTAGGAGTGAGTCCAGCAACAATCAGCAGACGAATAAAAAAGCTGAAGTAATGAGAGGAGTGACTCCAAATGTTTAACTTGCCTGAAACTCATTTTAATTTCGGCGGGGATGAGTATATTTATGCTGAAATATCCCGTGATATGAGGATTGAGAGTAACTTTAAAGCATTGGCCGTAACGGACGAGCTGAGAAAAAGAAAAATCCCGGGGATTATGGAGATTGTTCCATCCAATTCATCTTATTTAGTCCGCTACAATCCGGATATCATCCCATCAAGAGATTTACTAGATTTATTAAAAGACATTGATTTAACGAAAAGCGATCCAACAAAGCTGCATTTTTCAGTTCGAATAGTGGAAATTCCGGCATGGTATGATGACCCCGTGTCAAAGGAATTTTCTTTCCGTTTTCGGAATAGACACCCTTCACCCGATTTATCTGATTTCGAATTTGTCATGAAAGTAAATGGATTTACAGATAAGGAAGCATTTATTAAAGCACATTCGGAAACTCCCTATTTAATTACGATGGTCGGTTTTTTGCCAGGAACGGCCTGGCATTTCCCCCTTGGATTACAGCCAGACGAAATCATTCAAGCACCTAAATACAATAGCCCCCGAACGGAAACACCGGAAAGAGGCATGGGTCTTGGCGGAGCATTCAATGTCATTTATCCTGTAAGCGGACCAGGTACCTATCAGCTGATAGGAAGGTCTGCCGTTTCTGTAGTCGATCAGCCTAATCACTCAGAAGATTTAAAGGAGACCTCCTTTTTGGCAAGGCCGGGCGATATTTGGAAATACCGTCCAATAAATGAATCTGAATATCATAAGATTACGAGTGAAGAGAAGGCAGGTAAGTATCGCCTTAAAATGAAAGAAATTGACCTATCTCCACTTGAATATGCCGAAAAAGGCAAACAATATATCCAAGAGCTAATGGAGGATTTTTAAATGATAGAGGTAAAGGATGCTGGGCTGTGGACAACTGTACAGGACATGGGACGAGTGGGAAAGTATCATTTGGGTATACCTCCATCAGGAGCGGCTGATAAATACTCGTTTATGATTGGAAATCTTCTAGTCGGTAACCCCGAAGATTGTGCAGCGCTTGAAATGACGTTAATCGGCGGAGAGTTTGAGTTCCATAAAAAATGCATTATCGCCTTAACAGGTGCCCCAATGGAAGCTTATTTAAATAACAAGCCAATCTCTTTCTGGGAATCCCACCAAGTAAAAGAAGGGGATGTTTTGATAATAAGGGCTTGCCCTAAAGGGGTAAAAAGCTATTTATTCATCACGGGCGGTATTAATGTTCCTAATGTTATGGGCAGTAAATCTACCTATGAATTAAGTCGAATTGGCGGTTTTCAAGGAAGAAAATTAGCAGCGGGAGACAGAATCCAAATAAATGAGCCATTACATGAAGCATTCAAGCAAATCGGCAAAACGATACCAAGTGAGTTTATTCCATCCTTTAGTGATTTTCAAGAATTACGGGTAATGATGGGCATTACGGGTTATTTAATGAATGACCTTGCACTAAAAACCTTTCTAAATTCAGAATGGACAGTATCACATGAATCAAATCGGGTTGCTTACCGTTATAAAGGCCCAAAGGTGTCATTTACCGAGCAGAACCCGCCATTCGGTGCGGGAAATAGCTTTTCCAATGTGGTTGATATTGCCTATCCGATTGGTTCTGTATTATTTACAAATGAGGAAGAACTGATTGTTTTGCAAAATGACGCAACAACGGGTGGGGGGTTTATCACGATTGGCACAGTTATTAGCCAAGACCTGGATTTAATCGCTCAATCAAGACCATTATCCAAGTGCCGCTTTATCACTGTAACCATTGATCAAGCCATTCAAGCACGTGCCGAAAGAAGAAAGAAGCTGGAAGCGCTGGTTCAGATGATAAAAAGATAGGACAAGCAAGGTAATCTTCTATTTTTGCTTTTCCTATCTCCCCTGTTTGTACTCTGCTTTTGTATTCCAATGAATTAACTTAAATTCCAATAAGACCCAATTGACCGACCACTTTTTGTAATGAAAAGAACCAGTATATATTTGCCTATTTAACAGTAGTAAAAGCTCTCAAAATTAAATTTAGCATAGCATGTAAAAGACTATAAAAAAAGCAGGTGAAAAATATGACATATGATTACCAACGTATTTTAGGACTTCCAGGTATGGGCATGGGCGGTGTTCCAGGCATGGGCATGGG
>NZ_JBALPC010000071.1:0-20518 GCF_036965225.1 Bacillus sp. JJ1474
ATATTTATTATATAATACATTAAAAATCTAATATGGAGGTCATGTGATGAAATTAGGTATTGTTATTTTTCCATCAAAAAAACTTCAGGACTTTGCGAATTCTTACCGAAAAAGGTATGATCCGAATTATTCCTTAATTCCTCCGCACATTACGCTAAAATCATCATTCGATGTACCAGAAAAAGATATGGATCAGCTTACAGTTACTTTAAACGAAATTTCAAACAACTATCAGCCTTTTAATATCCAATCGACAAAGTTTAGTTCTTTTAAACCTGTTAACAATGTTATCTATTTAAAAATAGAAGGATCAGAAGAGCTGAAAGAGCTTCAAAGCGAAATAAATGATAAAATTAATATCGAAAATTCCGATTATGCATTTGTTCCTCATATTACGGTTGGGCAGAACCTCTCTAATGATGAGCATTCAGATGTTTATGGCACGCTAAGAATGAACCAATTTAATTATGAGGACAGCGTTGACCGTTTCCACCTGTTGTATCAGCTAGAAAACGGATCATGGACTGTATACGAAACATTTCGACTTGGAAGGGAATAGGGAACTAGTATGATTGTAAAAGTCGTAGGAAATCATCAAGAATTACAGGATGCATTATCTGTTCGCAAAATTGTTTTTATTCAGGAACAGCAGGTTCCCGAAGAAGAAGAAATCGATCAGTATGATGACTTAGCCATTCATTTTGTTCAATATGACGGAGAATCTCCAATAGGTGCAGGCAGATTTCGAACAATTGATGGGATTGGGAAAGCTGAAAGAATTTGCGTCCTTAAAGACAAGCGAAAAACTGGTGCGGGAAAAATGATTATGCAGAAAATTGAGGAATATGCCAAAGAGCATGACATTCATTCTGTAAAGCTAAATGCCCAAACACATGCCATTCCTTTTTATAGCCGCTTAGGCTATGAAATAATCTCTGATGAGTTTTTAGATGCAGGCATCCCCCATCGGACAATGAAAAAAGATCTGTAAAAAAACTTCTGTCACCTTGACAGAAGTTTTTTTTCGTAAGTAACTACCACTAGGCAAAGTCACTGTAAAGAAGTCCCTTCCCTGTAATTTCTCCATATAATCTTTCCATTCGATCATTAGGCACTTTCTGATTTTTTCCTGATGTTTTTTTGTCAGTGGGGGTTAGCTCGTGTGAATGTTCTTTCTCTGAAGGATTGACTGAAGGCTTTATTCGATTAATAGGAACGAATCGATATGGGTCATACTTTTTGATACCCACTCTCTCCGCATATTGGCTATATTGATAATGGTTAACTGGAATAATATACCCCATTTTTTCCTCCTTCTTTGTACAAACACTTTCTATAGAAATACGAAAATAGGTTTCTATTTATGACCATTTTCTTAAAAAACTTTCGAAGTCATATGCTTTTTTGTTATGATAGGGTTTGTCTAAACAAAGGCAAAGTTGAGGATTACTAGATGAAAACAGCGAAGTTTAATAATGCAATCATTGATTTGAATCATATGAACCGAGAATTATACCAATTTATTTATGAAAATGGCAAAAAGGGAAAGCTCCATTGCCCAGCTTGTGGTGATCCTGTTCGGTTCTACATAGGGATTGAAAAGGAACCTTTCTTTTATCATATACATAAGGAAGATAAGAAGTGTGGGGATCCTCCAACCCTCCTTATATCAAAACATAACGAACAACAAGAGTATAAGGAACAAAATGGATTTAGAATTCCAAAATCCCGATCCATAACAGCAGAAACTCCGGCAGGAAACACTTATAAAAAAGCACAGACATTGAAAATAAAAACTCCTTTTACTCCAGCCAAACGATATGAAATGAATGAATCATTTCATTATTTACATGATTTAAAAGAAGCTGGTGTCGTTCTTGATCATAATCAGGCTAAGGCTGTATCCCGTGTAAATGGACCGCTCCTTGTTCTTGCAGGAGCCGGCAGCGGAAAAACTCGGGTATTGACAGCAAGAACTGCTTTCATGATTACTGAGCATGGAATTGACCCAAAATCAATTATGCTCGTTACTTTTACAGCGAAAGCCGCTGCAGAAATGAAGAAAAGGCTCTTGACCTACCCAAGCATTGACCAACATAAAATTCAGCAAATTGTATCTGGCACCTTTCATAGTCTTTTCTATCGGATATTAGTCTTTCATTCTCCCCAGGAATGGTCTGCTTCTAAACTTTTAAGCAAGGGCTGGCAGCGGGACCAGCTTATAAAACAGGCTGGAAGAACCTTAAACATAGATGAGAAGGAATTCGCCTTTGATCTCGCTTTACAGCAAATTAGCTTTTGGAAAAATTCCATCATACCCGCGGATCAGGTTAGACCTGAATCTGCCTGGGAGGAACAGGTTGCTCTTCTTTATCAGCTTTATGAGCAAGAGAAAAGGAAAAATGAATGGTTTGATTTCGATGATATGCTGCTTGGATGTTATACATTATTTCAAAATGAACCGTCAATTCTAGCCAAGTACCAAAAGCGGTTTCAATACTTTTTAATTGATGAATTTCAAGACATTAATAAAATACAGTATGAATTAATTAAAATGATGTCAGCACAAACGCAAAATGTATGTGCAGTTGGGGATGATGACCAATCTATATATGCTTTTCGCGGCAGTAATCCCCAATACCTGCTAGATTTTGAAAAAGACTTTTCTACAGCAGAAATCGTCATATTAAGTCAAAATTACCGTTCTTCACATGAAATTGTATCTACTGCAAATGAAGTAATTTCACAAAATAAAAATCGCCATGTGAAGAAAATGCAAGCTCAAGTATCTGGAACAAATCCGCCAGTTGTTTTCTACCCTTATGATGAAGAAGAAGAAGCGACGGCAATTGTTACTGATATGCAGGAAAAAATAGCAGAAGGCTTTCAGCCAAGTGACATCGTTGTTTTATTCCGTACAAATACCGGAAGCCGCGCCATTTTTGAACGATTGACTAACTCCAGCCTTCCCTTCAGGATTGAAATGGATGCGGAGTCTTTTTATGACCGTTTTATCGTAAAAAGTATGCTGAGCTTTTTACAGCTGTCTATTATTGAAGATAATCAAGATGCGCTTAAGAATATTCTTCCGGCTCTTTTTGTAAAGCAAACAGCGATGAGGGATTTGATCGCAGAAAGTATTTTAAAAGATTGCTCCCTTCTTGAATGCCTGAAATATATAAAAACAGGTTTTTCTTTTCAAGAAAATAAATTGAAAAAGAGTGTAAAAGTGATCCGATCTTTATCACAAATGTCACCTGTTTCAGCAATTGAAGCCATTGAAAAGGAGCTCGGATTTCAAGACTTTGTTAAAAAGAGGGGCGCTGATGGCAATAAGATGGAGAAAGGCTCTGATGACCTTAAAGACCTTAAAGTTGCTGCAAGGAACTTTACTTCAATTGAGGATTTATTAAATCACGCAGACCATATGCGAGCTATGAATAAGGAAATGAAGGCTTTCAGCAAAAAAAATCAAAATGCTATTTCATTAAGCACGATACACCGAGCAAAAGGACTAGAGTATAAAGTCGTCTATATATTAGGGACCGTTGATGGAAATTTGCCTCATGATTATGCCTTAGAAGCATTTCGGAATGGAGATTCTTCCTCAATTGAAGAGGAGCGTCGACTTCTGTATGTAGCAATTACAAGAGCTATGGAATACTTGTACATTTCAATTCCCGAAAAAAGACGCGGAAAGCAGGCTGCCCCCTCAAGATTCCTTTCCGCTATTCCAAAGCAATCAATGGTAATGAAGGAAATTTCGCAACAATAAGAGAGACTGTCCTGTAAGGTGCCTGGCACCTTTTCTTTAGGACAGCCTTTTTTTTCTTTATTTTTTATTAATCATTTGTGAAATGGTGCCAAAATCAAGCTGTTTGCCATCTGTGATAATTGATTTTACAATTTTGTCCTCAGTTTCTTTATTTACTGGCCTATTTGCAATTTGCGACACCCTTCTAATGACACTTCTCACTGTTTTTTCATCTTTAAAATTTGCATTTTGTAATGAATTAGCTAATTCAAATACATCCTTCATATTAACGCCAGTTTTCTGCTCAATATTCTTAAACAAATTATTATCCATTTTTAGATTCACGCCCTTTCATAAACTACTTTATATACTATGAAATTGGGCGTAAAACGTGAAAAAAAAACAGGCTAATGGAAAACATCTACCTGTTTTTTAGAAGTATTATAAAAAGCTGGCACCAACAATAATTAATAAGATAAACAACACAACAATCAAGACGAAATTTGAGTGGAAGCCGCCACCAAAACCACATCCACCAAAGCCGCATCCTCCGAAACCAAAGCCCATATCCTTACACCTCACTTTATTTATTCTTTAACACAATATGAAATATGATGAAAAGGTGTGTGGGCAAGCTCCTATATTTGTCTTATGATTTTAAGAAATGGATTTTTTATCCTTTTGGCTTAAAGATAAGGGCCCCGATAAATCCGAATACGATAGCTGCGGAAATACCTGAACTTGTGACCTCAAACATTCCTGTTAATACGCCTACAAGGCCATGCTTCTCCGCTTCATTTAACGCCCCATGAACAAGTGAGTTCCCAAAGCTTGTAATGGGGATAGTTGCACCAGCACCAGCAAAATCAATTAATGGCTCATATAGACCAACACCATCTAGGATGGCTCCTATCACGACAAGAAGGCTTAAAGTATGTCCTGGTGTTAGTTTCGCAACATCAAATAATAATTGGCCAATCACACAAATAATTCCTCCAACGACAAAAGCCCAAAAAAACATTGGAAGCATCTGTATACCCCTCCTTCACTTGTTATCCATTTCGATTGAAACCGCATGTGCAATGCAGGGAATAGTCTCATTTTGCTGAAAGGTTAATGGTGACAAAAGTGCGCCAGTAGCCACAGCTAAAATTCTCCTATAAACACCCTGTTTCATTTGATTCAGCAAATGTCCATAAAGAACGGTTGCTGAACAGCCTGCTCCGCTCCCCCCGGAATTGACTGGCTGATAGTCTTTATATATAAGCAATCCACAATCTTGGAATTTATCCTTTTCAATTTTCAATCCAGCATTCGTCAATAACTCATGAGTTGCACTTTGCCCAATTTGTCCTAAATCTCCAGTTACAATTAAATCGTAGTATGATGGATCTAATTGTAAATCCTTGAAATGAGCTTTAATGGTTTCGGCAGCAGCAGGCGCCATCGCCCCCCCCATATTAAATGGGTCCGTGATTCCCATATCAACGACTTTGCCAATGGTTGCAGCAGTTGTATAGGGAAGATTTTCATTGCCTTCGTTTACTTTTACAAGGGCCATCCCTGCACCAGTAATCGTCCATTGAGCTGTAGGGGGCTTTTGTCCGCCGTATTCAGTGGGATATCTAAACTGTCTTTCTGCAGCCGCATTATGACTTGCTGCGCCTGTAAGTATATATTTGGCACCTTGATTATTAATGATAAATGAGGCGAGTGCTAAACCCTCCATAGAAGTAGAGCAAGCTCCGAATATTCCAAAATACGGAATTTGATTCGTTCTTGCACTAAAGCTTGTTGGGGTAATTTGATTAATTAAATCTCCCGCAATATAGAAGTGAACATCGTCTTCCTGCAGATTGCCCTTTTTTAAAGCTGCTTCGCAGGCTTCTTCAATTAGTACTCTGTGAGCCTTTTCATATGAATCCTGTCCCATCCATAAATCATCATGCAGAACATCGAAATCATTCGCAAGTTTACCATTTGCTTCAAATGGACCTCCTGATACACCGGTTGCCGCAATAATAGGACGATTCTGGAATACCCAAGATTGCTTCCCTCTAAGCATTACAAAACACCCCATTGAATTAATATCGTTTTAATTAAAGCAACAACAAATGCTGAAAAGACTCCGAATAAAATGACAGAGCCCGCTAGCTTAAACATGTTTCCCCCAACTCCAAGAACAAATCCTTCCGTTTTGTGTTCAATCGCTGCAGAAATAACTGCATTTCCAAACCCTGTTACAGGTACAGCAGTTCCCGCTCCACCGTATTGGGCAATATGATCGTAAACGCCGAAGCCTGTAAAAAGCATAGAAAGGAAAACCATCGTGGCAACAGTGGGATTTCCAGCTGTTTGCTCTGTAAAGTCGAAATAATATATATAGAAATACGTAATGGCCTGTCCAATTGCACAAATTACGCCGCCCACCCAGAAGGCTCTAAGGCAGTTTTTTAAGATGGGGCGTTTCAGCTCATGCTTTTGCTGCAATGTTTGATATTTTTGTTGCTCGGGTGTAAGTTTCTTCTGGTCCTTCCCCATAATATTCTCCTTTCTATGCCATTTCTTGTTTAAGCCTAATTATTTCTTGTAATTTTTGATTTGCTTTTTTATCTGTGAAATTCGGGTCTTTCATTCTTTCATTTAGCTTTATAGCTTCAAGGAAAATTTTATAATCACTGGAGACCGTGAATTTTTCGTCCTTGTATTTTTTCTCCAGCATATCCGACATTCTCTTCTCGATTTTTTTCATTTGAAACCGGTACATATGCTTTACCTTATAGGCTACTAGCGTATCCTTTTTTCCTTTTAAGACCGCAACATCATATATTTCTTTCATAGAACTGATGTCTTGTTTAATGCTTTCCACTAAATCAAGCTTTTCTTCCGTGTTGCTTTCAAGTAATGCCGGACTTGGATTTGTCGTTTTCACTAACGCCAGCTCACTCTTTTTCGGCTCGTCAGTCCCTATCCCACAGCCTGATAATCCTGCAGCAAATATGAACATAATAATGCAAAATTTTGTCCTCATAAATCTTCCCTTCCTTTTTCGTCCGTTATCACAAGCAGCTTCATAAATCAATTTCGCCTCGGCGAAATTGCGCCCAGATTTTTATCGAGCTGGCTCGATAATTTCCTCTAAAAAATCTGAGGCATCCGCCGGAGGCTTCACTTCATTCAGCCAGAGTTTGAACCCCGACTGAATTAGATGTTTTAGACAATCATCTCTGACTTATAGAAATAGAAGACTTTTTGCTGAATGAAGTGAAGCATTTCTTCATTTATTGTCCACGATTCATAGAAAATTTATGAATTTACAAACCACCAAATTATGTAAATAAAAAGCAACCTGAAGCCAGACATTAAAAAAACAGCCGGAATTTCCGACTGTGTGCAATTACTTTGTTTTTTTCGTTGTCTTCCCGCATCCACAACCTTTTTTCTTCTTTGTTGGTTGATTTGGTTGATTTGGTTGATTTGGTTGATTTGGTTGATTTGCTTGATTCTTTATTAGTACAGAACTTTTTTTATACATATTACTCTCACCCCTTATTAAGTTTCATTCTTATGGTTCATACTTGACCTTTCTTTACCCACATTTCGCTGGCATTTACTAGTTCCCTTCATATAATATATGAGCAACAGTTTAAGCTTGTGTAAATCAGCGGCCTATATTGGTTATTCATTTAGCATTTTTTGAACAATTGTTTCAATAATGGATGCCAGCCCTGCCACAGCAAGAATAATAAGGATAGGAATAGCTAATGACATAAAGTATATATACACAACACACACGAAAATAGATGTCCAAACACCCGTACACCAGTAGCAGCTTAGCAATTCACCGATAAATCCGCGAATGCCGCCTTTTTTCGGAGTAACATAAATATCAATGCCTCCAGCTTCATTTTTCTCCTCTAATTCATCAAAAAAAGGACTTCTTAAAAATTCAGTTATTTTGTCATAGACCAATAACCTAGTTAGTCTAAAGCTTGCCAGGGCTAGTATCAATAATTCCATTAAGGATAATTCCAAGCTATTTCCATCCTTTCGTAAAAAAATTGCCTATTTTTTAATAAAACAAGGCGTTTGTCCGTAACCCATAGGGCACTTCAGCAATATGTTATTAGTGTAGTATCACAAGAATCAAATAAGGAGGAAACTATAATGGGTTGTGGAAAAAAAGACGACAACTTCAAAAATCACAATCAGGGCTGTGTATGTGAAGTAGTCCGTGCGATAAAAGATATTCAAGAAAATGCAGAAGAAGAATGCCAATGCCCTTCCAACTGCTTTCTAGAACCGCTTGGAGCTATCTCACCTGCTGCAAAGGGAAGACCAATGCGCCCGGATACACGCGTTATTGTCCTTAGCACTGATGATGGAACACCTTTCCATGCTTTTTTCACCAATAATAGAACTAGAATGGGTATGGGTATGGGAAGAGATAGCAAAGACAAAGATCAAGCATGTGTCTCCATCTTCTTCAGGGTTGAAGATGTATTTGATAACTGCTGTGCAGTCCTTCGTGTCCTAGAACCGGTTAAAATGGAAAGCAAGGGAGATAAAGACCAACAAGGACAGAATCAAAATCAGCAAATGCAAAGATTTAAGCCAGTAAACCTTGTAAAAGATGGCGTCATTGACTTAAATGCAGTATGCGATGTTGACTTTTTCCGCAGTACAGGAGACTGCATTACAGTTGACCTTAGCTGCTTCTGTGCAGTCCAATGTATTGCTGACGTAGATTTAAATATTTGCGAATAACATTAATGAAAAAAGAAGCCAGTCGTTTAAAACGGCTGGCTATTTTTTTATGCTATTTTCTTAATCCAACCATTCGGATTTCTTTGATTGATTGAATATGAAGTTCTTTCGTTTTACCATCTAATAACTTGATTTCAATCATTTCCTCTGTTTTTCCAATCAATACCCCTCGAAAGCTGCTCGCATCCGTTTCAAACGTACAAGGGACGGGTGGAAGCTGTTTAGGAAAGTTCAATAAATAATTTAAACGTTCCTCGGTATTCATTGCTTTAAAGCTCTTAAGCCGTTTAAAAGATAGGCTCGGCATTTTTTTAATATGTGGCGTGAAAGGCTTATCCTCTTGTGTTTCTCTGTTTTCAGCTTCGAATTCCTCAATTATTTCTGTAGCCTTTGTACTTTCCTTCACTTCCTCATTCTGTACTTCACCAGAATCATGTAAGTGTGCAGGATTTCCCTCTTTCTCCTCCATTTCATCAGGTTCTAGTAAAGTATGAGACGAATGCGGGGTCACATCATTATCTTCTTTTTTGTTTGTGTAAACTTCCTGCATATTGGCCTTAGGGAATTGTATTGTTGGCTGCAAAATATGGAAAAAGGGTTCTTTCTTATTCTTTTTTAGCATGATTATCTACCTCCATAACAAATGGGTTCATTTATAAGTATGCAAATAATATGCTTTCGTTTCCATTTGGAGGGAAAAGGTGACGATATTATTGCTGTAGGCAAAAAGAAAAACCCGTTTCACATGGAAACGGGCTGTTATATTACAGGATATGAAAACCGGAATCAACGTGAATATTTTCACCAGTAATACCACGGGATAAATCACTAAAAAGGAATGCAGCCGTATCGCCAACCTCTTCAGGTGTAGTTGTTCTCCGTAGTGGAGATCGCTCTTCAATCTCCTTAAGGACTAAATTGAAATCACTTACCCCTTTTGCAGAAAGTGTCCTAATTGGACCTGCAGAAATAGAATTGACTCGAATACCGGCTTTACCAAGATCATTGGCTAAATATTTAACACTCGCATCAAGAGAAGCTTTCGCAACACCCATGACGTTATAGTTTTTGATTGCACGCTCACCGCCTAAATACGTTAAGGTAACGATGCTTCCTCCCTCAGTCATTAAATCCTTCGCAACCTTCGCTACAGCAGTTAAAGAGTAGGAACTAATGTTGTGTGCCAGTAAAAATCCGTCTCTCGTAGTATTCATGTAATCGCCTTGAAGCTCCTCTTTGTTAGCAAAAGCAATACAATGTGCAAGTCCGTGAATTGTGCCAACTTGCTCTTTAATTTCTGCGAAGCATTTGTCAATATCCTGATCATTTGTTACGTCACAAGGCAAAACAAGGGAATTTGCCCCCTCAAGGGATTCAGCTAACTCACGAACACTTCCCTCCAGGCGTTCACCCGCATAAGTAAAAATTAATCGGGCGCCTGCATTATGAAGGGATCTAGCAATCCCCCATGCGATACTGCGCTTATTTGCTACACCCATGACAACAAAGGTTTTTCCATTTAAAGAAAGAGTCATTCTTTCCAGCCCCCTAAGTATTGTTACATGTTATTAGTACCTAGTACTAATTTTACTATAATATTTAGAAAAAGGAAAGAAAGGAGTTGAAAATGATTCTATTCAGCACCATTCACAAAATTCAAGCTCCCGTTTTAAATCATCGACATATTTTTTTGTTCCAGTCACAATTAAACGATCGTTTATATGGAGCTCCGTTTCCCCATGTGGAACAATGGAATCAAGTCCCCTAAAAATCCTCACAATAATGACATCCCCCGTAAAAGGAAACTCTCTTAAAGTCATGCCATTAAATTGTTCATTAAGCATTTCGATTTCATACAATGCATTTTCCTGATTTGTTAATATATCCATAACACTTGGTGTTTCGATTAATGCTCTTAGCAAGGTTTTTTGTGACAATAATACTGAAAAAACTTCGATGTTATGCTCCTTCATACTTTCTTGAAGGTCGGGGCTTTCAAGTCGGCATATGACCCGCTCCACTCCCTGTTCCTTAACGGCAATGGCAAGTGTAGCATTTAATTCCTCATCTCCAGTTGAGATTACAACAATATCTGATTGTAAAACATTCTGCTCTTCTAGCGTTTCAATTAAATAGTTGTCTAGTTCCACAATATCGAATAAGGAATCCGCTAAATTTTTATCTGCCTTCTCTCGTTTTTTATGATAAAGGGTCGTCTTATAATGGCTTGAATGAAGTTCCCGATATACTGGGAGTGTCAGTTGATTTGCACCGATAAATGCCACTGTTAATGATTTTTGAGTATTTGCTTCCCTTGGGAATAATTTTTTAAAGACAACAGGGGTAAATACACTCGTAATAACAGCAACTAAGATTAATGTTCCGCTCATTTCGGCCGTAATAACACCAATTCTCTCGCCAATCGTTGCAGAGGCAATAACTAATGATAAAGTCGATGTCAAAAGAAAACCTGAAGCCATAACCGTTTTCATATCATACCATCTCTTTAATAAGTAGACAGGTACAAGCTTCGAAACTAGCAAGGCAATAAGCAAGAGAGGTATTAGCAAGAGCATTTTTTCATCGCTCAATAATGACCAAATGTTTAGATCAACACCGACCATTACGAAAAATATTGGAATTAAAAAGCCATAACCGAAAGAGTCAAGCTTATGAATCATTTCCTGATTAGGAGCTAGCAAGGATACAAGCACGCCTGCAAGGAAGGCGCCGAGAATATTCTCTGCCCCCACTGATTCAGATAATGCAACGAGCAGGATGATTAAGGTGAATACAGCTCTCGTGCCTATTTGAACAGTCCCAGTCGACATAGCCTCGAAAAAATTTCCGTTTTTGAATCGTCTTCCAATAAAATATAAGAGGACTCCTGCAGCAAAAAGAATAAGCAATAACCACACATTGCCTTCTCCGCCATCATAAAGAGAAACAAATACGGCTAGTAAAATCATTGTGACTAGGTCAGCAATAACAGCAACCAATAGAATAATTTGGCCTATGCCAGTCTTCATGAGATGAGCTTCCTTTAAAGTTGGGACGACAACACCTAATGAAATAGTAGAGATAATTAAGGTCATCAAAAAAGCATTTTCAATAAATCCGGCTATTACAAATAAATAGGAAAGCCCCAATGAAACAAGAAATATCCCAGCAAATATAATAAACGATGCAGAAAATGAGTTCGGCTCTAATTTACCGCTTGGCAGCTTTTCCCGCTTCTTATTACTAGAGAATGCAGTAAAGTCAATTTCTAGGCCGCTAAGAAACATTAGAAAAATAAAGCCAAGTGTTGAAAGCGTTTCAAGCCACATATCTGGCTGAACAAGATTAAAGCCGCTTTTCCCAATCAAAAGCCCCATCAAAATTTCCGCAACGACAACGGGTATGAAATGGATCTTTAACCGATGCAATAATATCGGTGTTAGGAAAGCTATTACGATCACAATGACCAAAGAAGCTAACGAAACACCATGTTCTTCCATCTAATCACTCCTTCAATCAGCAAGTGTCCACAACTGGTGTCTGGCACCTATTTAGGTAAAAACCCCAAAAACATATTTGCGATAGTAAAGTAAATTAAAATACTGATAATATCATTGATTGTGGTAATGAAGGGACCTGAAGCAACAGCTGGGTCAATTTTGAATTTGTGCATAGCTAACGGAATGATCGCACCAGCTAAAGTTGCAATAATTAAGGTGCAAAAAATAGAAACTCCAACTAATATTCCTAAATATAAATTCCCTTTCCAAATAAAAATGGTTACCGTGACAAGGACTCCACAAATTGTACCAGTGATTAAGCCAGTACCAGCTTCTCGATAAATTAACTTGAGCTTGCTTTCTTTTTCCAAATCACCGGTTGCAATCCCACGAACAACAACGGCTAATGCCTGTGTTCCAGTATTTCCAGCCATTCCGGCAATTAAAGTTATGAATGCCCCTAATATGGCCGCCTTCTCCAGCGTTGCTTCAAAACGAGCAGCAAGGCTTGCCGTTCCCATCCCTAAATACAGGAGGATAATTAGCCATGGCAGCCTTTTGCGGGCAGCTGAAAAAGGACTGCGGTCAATTGTATCCATATCTGACACTGCAGCAAGCTTCGAGTAATCATCAGATGCCTCTTCTTCCATAACATCCATAATGTCATCAACCGTTATGATTCCTAACAGATGGTTTTGAAAGTCGACAACAGGCAGCGCTAGAAAATTATAATCTTTTATTTTTCGCGCAACTTCTTCCTGATCATCGCCAACGGATACCGAGACGATTCTTTCATTTGTTATTTCTGAAATCATTGTGTCATCATCATTCACAATTAAATCTCTAAGGGAAATGACTCCTGCTAGTCTCTCTTCTTCATCAAGAACATAGATATAGTAAATCGTTTCTGCCTTTGGCGCTTCTTTTTTTAATATATACATGGCAGACCGAACCGTCTGATTGGAAGCAATGGAAACAAAGTCAGTTGTCATGATACTTCCGGCTGTATATTCCTCATAATGAAGCAGATCTTTGATTTCCTGTGCTGCTTCTTCATCCATAATCGTTAAATAACTGACAACCTGATCCTTTTCAAGCTCATTTAAGACATCAACTGCATCATCAACGTACATTTTTGAAATCATTTCAGCTGCATAGTTTGGATTCATTTCTGCCAAGACATCTTGATAGCTTTCATCATCTATTTCTAAGTTTTCAAATAATGTTGCCATTTCTTCTGGGGAAAGATAATGATAAATTCTTTCACGCGTGTCTTCATCTAATTCCTTAAAAAATGAAGCCTGATCATAAGGATGCAGCTCTAGAAATTCATCCCGGAATTTTTCTATATCTTCATTTTGTAAAGAATTGATGAGCAATTCCCTGTCCATATGATGAGTGGCTTTCTCACTTAAAGCTTCCTCCATATTTCACAGCCCCCTCTCTTCATCAAGCATATACGCCTGAATACTCCATAATACTAGCAAATTATAACATCCTTGTCGCTTGATTTAAGCAAAAACATAACCATTTATCTAGCTTAACTTATGATAAAAGAATATCTCCCCATACTTTCCCCTCTTTACCCTTTTATATCATGAATTAACCTTAGCTAACCATTTTATGAAGCAATAAAATTTAACTATTTTGAGTAGATAATCAGGATAAGAATCGCCTTTATTGATATGATAAAAGTAAAAAAGGAGTTACGTATGAAGCTTGATATTATAGGAGATATTCACGGATGTTTTCATGAATTTAATGAGCTGACCATTAAGCTTGGCTACAGCTGGGAGAAGGGCATACCCATTCACGACAAAAGCAGAAAATTAGCATTCGTAGGAGATTTAACAGATCGTGGTCCACACTCTTTAAAAGTGGCGGAAATTGTTTGCAGGCTTGTTAGCGGAGGTTACGCATATTATGTACCTGGAAATCATTGCAACAAGCTATACCGCTTCTTCTTGGGGAATAAAGTTCAGCTTACCCATGGCCTTGAAACGACCGCTGCCGAATATGATTCTCTTGATAAGAAAAATCAACAGGCTATTCGAGAAAAATTTATGAACCTGTATGAGGATGCTCCGCTTTATGCTGTGCTAGATGGAGGGAAGCTAATCATTGCCCATGCAGGCATACGTGAAGACTATATTGGCCAGCATTCTGAAAAGGTAAAAACCTTCGTACTATATGGAGATATTACAGGAGAAAAAAATCCAGACGGCTCGCCTGTCCGAAGAGATTGGGCTCAAGCCTATCATGGAAAAGCGGTAATTGTGTATGGTCACACACCTGTAAAGGAGGTCAGGATCGTGAATAATACATACAATATCGATACAGGTGCTGTATTTGGAAACAAATTATCCGCTCTAAAATACCCAGAAATGGAGATTGTGTCCGTACCATCAACATTGCCGCTTGTTGAAGAAAAGTTTCGAAAGATTTAGCTCTTACAAAAGTAAAGGGTGACCATTACTAACAGTCACCCTCCATCTGAAGTATTTTTCTCATATCATCAGGCAATTCCTGATTAAAAGTCAGCTTTTCTTCCGTAATGGGATGAACAAACGAAAGCTTGCTGCAATGCAGTGCCTGGTGTGAAAGCAAGTCAAGATTTCCACCATAGAGATCATCTCCGAGCAATGGATGGCCTAAATAAGACATATGCACTCGGATTTGATGGGTACGCCCTGTTTCAAGTCTTAGCTTTAGATAAGTAAAGTCCCGATATATACGAATGACCTCATAATGAGTGCAGGCATATTGCCCTTCTGGATTAACTTCTCTTTCAATAATACTATCCTTCTTTCTTGCTATTGGCTGCCTAATAACACCGCTCTCTTCTTTCAGGACCCCTTCAGCAAGCGCTTCATATTCTCTGTTTATCATTCCAGCTTTTTGCTGCTTGCTAAACAAATGATGGATATGCCGATGCTTGGCTACTAGGACGATTCCTGATGTATCACGATCAAGTCTTGTTACGATATGGGTTGTTGCGTTTAAACCGATTTGCTGATAATAGCCGATTAAGGCATTTGCGAGGCTGCCGTCAGGATGCTCCCTTGAAGGTATGGTACTAATGCCAGCAGGCTTATTTACTACTAGTATAAAGTCGTCTTCATACAATATGTTTAGCGGAAGCTCTTCCCCTCTAATCCCATCACTTGGAATTTCTTCTGGAAATCCAATAATCAGGATGTCACCTTCTTTTAGAGAATAACGGACCGTTGTTTCATTTCCATTTACAGAAATAAAACCGCCTTTAAATTTAATATCTGTTAAAGACGTTTTCGAAATATCCTTTTCATATAAAAAATCTTTGATGTTTTTATTTTCGTCCTCTGAAGTTATGTGCCACATTAGTTCAAACCTTGACATCCCGATTCTTGTCCACCTTTTTCTTTCATTACTATTTTAATCAGCCACAAATGAATCATGAACTCTTTTCCAGAAAGGAAACGGTCGAAAGCGGGCAAAGCGGATCTTTTCATCGGCCACCCGGAATTGAATTGATTTTACATCCTTATGAAGCAGATTTAAATGATCAATTGTAATTTGAAAATCAGGGCCATTAACCGGCTTTAACATACAAGTATGGTGTGCGGGAAGAACTAGCGGTGAGCCAACAGTCCGAAACACTTTATTATTGATAGAAGCCATTTCCGCAATTTGAATAGCAGATAAGGAAGGATGAAGAATTGCGCCGCCTAATGCTTTATTATAGGCGGTGCTCCCCGAAGGAGTTGATACGCATAACCCATCCCCTCTAAACCGTTCAAAGTGTTGCCCGCGTATTTCTACATCCATTACGAGGGTGGCATCAACCGCCTTAACCGTTGATTCATTTAAGGCAAGATAGCGGGTTTCTCTGCCCCCATGCTGATATCGAATAATAACCTCCAGCAACGGGTATTCACTCACCTGAAATGGAGTTTTCGCAATCGCAATTACGAGTTTCTCAATCTCCTCAGGCACCCAATCCGCATAAAAGCCTAAATGCCCCGTATGAATCCCAACAAATGCTGTTTTGTCCAAACGGCCGGTATAACGATGAAAAGCGTACAACAACGTGCCATCCCCGCCAATTGAGACGACAATATCAGGCTTCTCTTCGTCATAAATAAGATCAAAATCCAATAAATACGTTCTCATTTTATGCATGAGTGCATTAGATTTATTATCGCCTTTCGAGGTAATGGCAAATTTCATCGCAATATCTCCTTTACAAACATTTAACTTTTATGTGACTTAGGGTTGTTGCCTTGCTGTTCTTTATTTCTTGAAAAAAAGGCTTGGGCTTCCTGGATTTCCCCTCGAATTAGCGACATTTCTTCATCAAGCATGAAGGCTGCCTCTGCTGCCCTTTGAAGTCTCATTTGAATATCCTTTGGAAACTGACCCTTATACTTATAATTTAGCGAATGTTCAATGGTAGCCCAAAAGTTCATCGCAAGTGTACGAATTTGAATTTCAGCTAAAATCTGTTTTTCACCGTTAATCGTTTGAACTGGGTAGCGAATGACAACATGGTAAGAACGATAGCCGCTTACCTTCTTATGAGAAATATAATCTCGTTCTTCCACTATTTCAAAGTCATTTCGCTTTCTTAACAATTCAACAACCTTTTTAATATCATCTACAAACTGACACATCATTCGAAGTCCTGCAATATCCTGCAATTCCGTGTCTAATATATCTAATGGAATACTCTTTTGATTTACCTTATCAAGTATACTTGCAATAGGCTTTACTCTTCCCGTTACAAATTCGATTGGCGAGTGAGTACCTTCTTGTTCAAATTGTTTACGCATTCCTTTAAGCTTTATCTTTAATTCTTCCACAGCCTGCTTATATGGAGCTAAAAATTGATCCCAATTTTTCACGTCATCAACACCTCATCCGAAAATATTGTCTAATTAAAATCTGCCTTAAAAGGAATGTAGGCTAGATTATGTATGGGCGGATGATTATTCAATTGATTAAAAAATGCTTTCGACTTTTTTAACCATATCTTCTCCGTAATTACTATTCCCTTTAATATTTTCAATTAGGTAGCCGAACTCTTCTATAAATCCCGGAAGATGGATTCGATCCTTACCATCTGTTAAATAAACCTTAAACTCCAAATCCAATGCTTCCTTAAGCTGCGACCAAATGGTTTGCGGGATGGCTAAATATGTATACTCTTCATCCATGTCTGTTATGTAAATAAAGGAAAGATTATCTGAATCAACTAACATCTGCTCCATTGGCTTTAAATTAATTACGGCGTAACCTTCCTCTACTTTGATTTCAACTGCCTTTTCATTCACTTTGAAACTTGCGTCAATTATTGATATTTTTTTTGTCATCATTTCTACCTCCAAACTTATCTTATTTTATCGCAGATTATCGGGCAATAAAACCCTAATATAAGTATTTAGCAGAATCTATTTCCCAAAAAAATTGCAGTAAACAATTATGAAGGAGATAATTAGACTGTAACCCTTTGAAAGGAATGAAGAATTTGTCGCAAACAATTGAAATTGAATTAAAAAATATACTTACAAAACAAGAATTCAACAAGTTAAAAAACTTTTTTCAGTTTAACGATGAAAATTTTTTCACACAGGAAAATCATTATTTTGATACGAAAGATTTTGCATTAAAAAAGGCCGGCTGTGCCCTTAGAATTAGAAGAAAGAATAATAAATTTGAATTAACTCTTAAGCAGCCTCACGGGGACGGACTTCTTGAGACGAATGAACATCTTACTGATGAGATGGCTGAGAACATGTTCAACACTGGAAAAATAATGGCTGAATCTATTAGAAATATAATTGAGGCAATGGAGATCGATCCTAACCTCATGCAGTATTTTGGCGCATTAACAACAATTAGAGCCGAAACAGCCTATAGGAATGGATTAATCGTATTGGATCATAGTTATTATTTAAATAAAGAGGATTTTGAGATAGAATATGAAGTAAGTAATAGAGAAAAAGGCCTCGAAGTGTTTTCAGAACTGCTATTAAATTTAGATATCCCTATACGTAAAACTGACAATAAAATTATGCGTTTTTATAAAGAAAAATATAATCAGCAAGCTGGTTTTTAAAAAGGAGAACTAAGAAAATGAATGTAGAGCAATTAAAAATTATGCTAGACTTGCAGGCACTAAAAAACTTTGACATTTCTCAAGCTTCTTCAGAAAATAGCCAAGTATTTCAGGAGCTGCTGAATCATTTATTACAAGAAACGAATTTGCCTGATTCAACTGTAAGTGAAAATCAATTTGAGAAGTTAACCAGTTATACCGATAACAGCCCTTCACCGGTGATAAATAGGCCATCACTGCCACCATTCATGCTTACTAAACTATCAGGTTCCGGCACGGACACAACTTTTGATGAAATTATTGAAAAAGCATCAGAGCATTATCGTATTCCAGCCAAATTGTTAAAATCAGTCATAAAGCAGGAGTCTAATTTTAATCCGTCAGCGATTAGCCATGCAGGCGCATCTGGATTAATGCAGCTTATGCCAGAAACAGCAAAGGAATTAGGTGTGAAAAATGTTTTTGACCCGCAAGAAAATGTTTTTGGCGGAGCGAAATATTTACGTCAAATGCTAAATAAATATGATGAAAATATTGAACTAGCTTTAGCAGCCTACAATGCTGGACCAGGAAATGTGGATAAACACGGTGGGATTCCCCCATTCAAAGAAACGATTAATTACGTTCGAAAAATTAAGAGTGCATTTCTGTCCTGAACTTACCTTCGTCTATTGCTTCAATAGACATTTTTTGTTGAAAAATTAAGGCAGACTGCCCCTTCAAAAAATTCCCTTGAAATTTTTTGAAAGCTATTTGTTTGAGTTAAAAATCACTCATTGATAGAATGAAAAGAGATTACTTGATCAATTGCTAATCATTTTTCATTATATCTGCTATTAGGCTTAACATTATATAACTCAAATAAGGGAGATTTTTTATTATGGTCGAGAAAATGCATACACCGTTCGATGCGATTGGGGAAGAGAAGCTCCACCTACTTGTGGAAGCTTTTTATCGTCGCGTGGGACAACATCCCGATCTCGTTCCTATTTTTCCAGATGATTTAACGGAAACGGCAAGAAAGCAAAAGCAATTTTTAACCCAATACTTGGGCGGCCCCCCATTATATACATCTGAACATGGTCATCCGATGCTTCGTGCCCGGCATCTGCCTTTCGAAATAACCGAAACTAGAGCCAAGGCATGGCTTTCATGTATGACAGAAGCAATGGATGAGGTTAAACTGGAAGGACAAATAAGAGAAGATTTTTATGCAAGACTCTTTTTAACTGCACAGCATATGATTAATACATCTGAAAATGAAATGATGAAAGGTGAGAACTTGTGAACAATCAGGAATCATTCGAATCAAAGTCGCCATCACCTCATTGTCATGGCAATGAGAAAAAGCCGCTTGAATTGTACTTGTTCATTGATCCTCTTTGTCCTGAATGCTGGGCCCTTGAACCCATCTTAAAAAAACTCATGATTGAGTATGGTCGTTATTTTTCCATTAAGCATGTCATAAGCGGAAGATTGTCGACATTAAATATAGGCAGAAAGCATAGCTACGAAAATATTGCTGAGCTTTGGGAAAAAACAGCAAGCCGTTCAGGAATGTCCTGTGACGGGAACCTTTGGTTTGAAAATCCCATTTCATCCCCGCATCTTGCATCAGTTGCAATAAAAGCTGCAGAGCTGCAAGGCAGAAGAGCCGGAATACGGTTTTTGCGAAAATTGCAGGAAGTGTTATTCTTGGAAAAGCAAAATGTCTCAAGCCTGGATGTATTAAGAGAGTGTGCAGAAAGTGTGGGCTTGGATGTAGCAGAATTTATTTCTGATATTCACTCTGATAGTGCAGCAAAGGCCTTTCAATGTGACTTAAAAATTACCGCAGAAATGGATGTACACGAAATTCCTACCCTTGTCTTTTTTAATGAAAATATCGAGGATGAAGGAATAAAAGTTACTGGTGTTTATCCTTATGAAGTGTATGAGCAAATTTTAGATGAAATGCTGGTAGAAAAGCCTGAACGCTCAGCTCCGCCCCCTTTAGAAATCTTTCTAAAGTATTTTAAATTTGTTGCTTCCAAGGAAATTGCGGTTGTCTACAATATGACGATCAATGAAGTAGACCGCGAAATGAAGAAGCTGCAATTAAAGCAAATAGTCGAACAAATTCCCGTTAAGTACGGAATGTTTTGGAAGTTTAATTCTTTAGATGAATTTTGAACTCATTTCTTATATCTCTATACCCCAAAAAAGACCATGCAAACTAATTTAGTCTGCATGGTCTTTTTTTATATATAATACGAAAAAAAGGGGATGGGAGAAATCTTTCACGGTCAAACAAGGGGTAGGTGTTTGTATGTGATCAACTTCATGTCTGTAATATAACATGAATTTAGAGAGAGCACAATAAGTTTGTGCTTTTATTCACAATATTGTCAAATACATTAC
>NZ_JBALPC010000072.1:0-23836 GCF_036965225.1 Bacillus sp. JJ1474
GAATCATATATTTATTTTATTTTGAGGCTAGTTGAATTTTTTCACATAATGCTGAGATTTCATCGAAAAGACAGAGTGCTTTATTTGATAATACAATATCTAAAGCTAATGATTCAGGAGGAATGATCGTAATATCAGGATAAACTAACCCAAATTCTTGTCGATTTAAAGAATGAAAGCAGGTTTTCATAATTGATAAAGATTCGATTAATTTTTGAACGGTATCATCATGAACTGTAATGTAATCGTTTAGCTGGCTATTATATAATTTTTTATCGTTAATATCACTAATGTCAAATTCTTGGACAAAGGCATTTATAAACTGTCCAGTTTGTGAAGTCTGTTAAGTTTGCAGAATTGCCATCGTTCACTTCATGAATACGTTTAACACAACGGTCAATTGTCGTTGTTTTATTTAATAGGACATTATTCATGATTTCTAAGCTTTAATATGTGATAAGTAGAGTTCTTTCATAATCTGTAATTGTCGCTTCGGTTTTACCTCTACATCGTAATAGTTAACTGATTTCATAAGGGCCAACTTTCGAGCGAATAAACCAAAGCTGTTTATGAGGGAAATCATGGTTTCCTTTATATTTATTTCCTTACGAATCGATCCATCGAGTTCTCCTTCTTGCATAATTCCCAACATCAAGACATAGATTTCTTCTCTAACTTCGTCATATATAACGATATCTTCCAATGGCTCCTTTGATATAGCTACATAATTTTCGAATGCATCAATAAACTTCGTAGAGTTTTTGGATGGGTGGGTAACACTCTCCGTTAGGTAATCAAATATCTTACTAAACTTTTCATACGCATTGTTTGGCTCATTGGCAATTCGTTGAAATTGATAAAGCTCTTCTTCCATTATCGATGTTGCAACCGCGACAATTAATTTATCTTTTTTTGGAAAGTATCGAAATAAAGTAGCGATGCCAATTCCTTCTTCATCAGCGATAACTTGCATTTTGACGTTTTCTAATCCAGAATCTGCAAATAATCGTTCAGCTGTTTTTATAATACCTTGGTAACGTTTGTTTCTGTTTTTTTCTCTTAATCCAGTTTTGTTGGAAGCCTCCATAACAATCTCCTTCGTTTGAATCTATTTTAGATATACATGGAATCTATTTGTTTTGCAATTATATCAGAATTCGTTTACAATTTGATTAATGATAGTTAGACTATCATTAATTTATCATGATAAAGTTATGATGAAGTGGTTTCGTAATAAAAAACATTTATGGGAATGATTACGGCGGAAGCATTCCCGAATAGAATGGAGGAAATTTAATGGGTCGATTAGAGAATAAGGTAGCAGTTATTACTGGTGGCGCACGGGGAATGGGAGCGTCTCATGTACGACTTTTTGCGAAAGAAGGAGCAAAAGTAGTCTTCACAGATTTAAATGAAGAAGGTGGAAATGCTTTAGCGAATGAATTAGGAGAAAACGTAAAATTTGTGAAGCAAGATGCAACCAGTGCAGATGACTGGGCCACAGTTATTACTGAGACTGAAAAAGCATTTGGTCCAATCAACATATTAGTAAACAACGCTGGGATCAGCATGAGTGTTCCACTAATGGAAATGACAGAAGAACAATATCGCAAAATAGTTGATATTAACCAAGTATCCGTCTTCTTAGGAATGAAAGCGGTAATCCCTTCAATGCAAAAAGCAGGAAGTGGTTCAATTATCAACATTTCGTCCATAAATGGACTTGTTGGTGGTGCGATAGGGTACACAGATACAAAATTCGCTGTACGTGGAATTACAAAAGCGGCAGCTCTTCAACTTGGTGGATTAGGAATTCGTGTTAACTCTGTTCACCCTGGTGTAATCGAAACTCCAATGGTTACACAAGGTGATGCAGTAGAACAAATAAAAGAGTTTGCAAAACACATTCCAGTTCAACGTATAGCAAAACCAGAAGAAGTATCTAATATGGTACTTTTCCTAGCATCGGATGAATCTAGCTATTCTACAGGTTCTGAATTTGTCATTGACGGTGGATTAACGGCAATGTAATAGAGTAGTTTCAACACCTCTATAAAGAGGGATAACCTTTTTATAGAGGCTTTTTTAGTGTTATAGAAATGGATATTTGTTAGTCGACCGTAAACATCTGCCATAAAAGCTGCCCCTTGTTCATGATGAACATTGATGAAATGAATCCATCAGGTCAAGGGTTTCTTTACCCATGATGCCAAAAATATACTCAACGCCCTTATTTTCTAAGCACTGAACAAGTAAATCTGTTGCTTTCGTCATACGACGCCCCTCTACCAACTTGTTTTTTCCTATTTTCCCCTGAATTTATTAAAAAACTTCATTTACTTGTGGTAAGAATAATGAAGCATAATGCTTATTAAATTTAATTTATTTTGATTGTTTATCTGGAAATCATTGCTGCTACAGTGTTTGAAAACCTTTTTAGGACTTTAGGAGCATTGCTATTCTCTTGGTTTTTGTTGGTGTTCTGCAATTAACCAGTCATACTAGCGTAATAGTATATCTCTCTAATAATGGACTTACTAGATAGTAAAGGAGAGTTTAAAAAACGAATTATTTTAATACGAATAAACAACTAGATGTGAAGGAGATATTAAGATGAAATGAATTATTTCAATTCGAATAGACAACTAGATGTAAGGGAGATATTAAGATGAAAAGAATGTTTCCAATTTTATTGACAGCAATAATCTTCATGTCTACGTTAGTAATGCCTATTAATACGATGAACGGTAGAGCGGAAGGGACCAAGCCCTGGATGAACACCAAGCTCTCTGCTGAGGAGCGCACCAAGCTGCTTCTTGACGCGATGACGATGGAACAGAAGATCCAGCAAATCGCCATCTCGCGCTTCAATGAGAACGACAAAGGTGAGACGGTCGTCATCAAAAGGGGCGGTAGTAACAAGTATATGAGCGGCGTATTCCCGCCTCAGGGTACCCTGCCCGGGTGTGAGTGGCAGGACACCGGCCGGCAGATCCGTGGAATCGAGGAACTGGGTATCCCCACAGTCCGCATGACCAACGGTGGTACGGGTGTGAAGGGCGGATCGTGTGGCAATGACCCAGTGGCGACGGGCCTGCCGTCCACCCTGGCTATGGCCGCGACCTTCAACCGAGGGCTGAACTATGAGGCCGGTCGAATCCTCGGCGCGGAGACACGTGCCTTCGCGCATCATGTGATGCTGGGACCGGGCATGAACCTCGTGCGCCACCCGTATAATGGCCGGAACTATGAGTACTTCAGTGAGGACCCATACCTGACTGGTACCCTGGCGACCGAGCAGGTCAAGGGCATCCAAAAACAGGGGGTCCAGGCCCAACTCAAGCATCTAGCTGGCAACGAGCAGGAAACCGAGCGGTGGACGATGGGTGTCCAGGTTCCCTCAAAGGCCATGAATGAGCTGTACATGCTGCCATTCGAGATGACCGTCAAGAATGCTGACCCGGCCTCCATGATGTGCTCGTTCCCGGATGTCAACGGAATTTATGCCTGTGACAGTTCTGAATTGCTCCAAGATGCTTTGCGGCGCAACTGGGGCTTCGACGGTTGGGTCATGAGTGACCGTCGCGCGATTCACAACACGGTCGCTGCCATCAAGGCGGGTACGAATGTCGAGCTCGATTGGGCACCACAATACTACACTCAAGAGAAGATCAAGAAGGCCCTTGACTCGGGTCAGGTGACAGAGAACGACATTGACAATCTACTTCGTCCACGGTATATCAAAATGATTGAGTACGGCCACATGGATGAGCCTTTCAACAAGTTCCTACCGGAGATTGTCGACCTGAAGGCCAACGGCGCTAGCGCGCGGAAGATGGCCGAGGAAGGTTCTGTGCTATTGAAGAACAATGACGGCTTCCTGCCACTGGACGGCAAGCCGAAGTCAATCGCGCTGATCGGCGTCGAGTGGTTCGCTGGTATTGCCAAGATGTCCCCGCGCTCCGTTCGGGACGACAATGAGAACGTCGTGACCTCTTATACGGTCACACCAAAACAGGGCCTAGAGAATGTGATCAAGGAGCTGGGCTATGGCACCAAAGTGACGTACAATGATGGCCGTGACCCGAAGGCTGCTGCTAAGCTTGCCGCTGAGTCCGATGTCGTGCTTCTCATGATCGGCGACAACCCGCATGAGACCAAGGACCGCGAGACACTCGGCTTCCCGGCTATCGACCTTGACAAGAACCCGGATCGAGTGGACTGGGTGGAGCAGGAGCCGATGATCGACGCTGTTCTGAAAGCCAACGCAAAGAACACGGTTGTGGTCCTGAAAACTTCCGGTACGGTGCTCATGCCGTGGCTGGATAAGGTCCCTGCAGTGCTTGAGGCTTGGTATCCGGGAATGGAGGATGGCAATGCCGTCGCCAATCTGCTCTATGGTAAGGTCAATCCGTCCGGCAAGTTGCCTATGACGTTCGGTGCCACTGATCGTGAGGCCGCCTTCGCGACCGAGAAGCAGTTCCCTGGAACCCGTCAAGACACTGGCAAGCCAGGAGGCCCTGGCCCGTACGGTGATGGTTCCGACCAGCTAATTGCCCAGTATACAGAGGGCCATAAGATGGGCTACCGCTGGTACGAGGCCAACAACGTGAAGCCTGTCTTCCCATTTGGGTACGGCCTGTCGTACACGACCTTTAAGTATGCCAACCTCAAGGTGAAGAGGGTTCGCGGTGAAGGAGGTGGCCCAGGAGGTGCGTTGTCTGGTATTGACGTGTCCTTTACCGTCACGAACACGGGTGGCGTTGCCGGCAAAGAAACCGCCCAGGTCTATTTGACCCTGCCAGAGGAGGCGGGACAGCCAGCCAAGCGACTCGTCAACTTCGAAAAGGTTTACCTTGAGCCTGGTAAGAGCGAGCGAGTGACTTTGCGGATTAATCAGGCTGACTCCAATCACCCGTTCTCCTACTTCATTCCGAAAGAACCGGACAACCTTGCGAACTGGGCTGATGGCAAGTGGGTTACCGCTGACGGAAAGTACGGTGTACATGTCGGCGGTTCCTCAGCAGACACCCCGTTAAAAAAGGACGTCCCGTTGAACTTCAAACTCAGCAGGGACAAGAGCAAGGGCAAAGGCAAAGATAAATCACATCGATAGGCCCTTGGCCATGGGATGACATCGGCGACCCGGCAGGGATTGTCAGGCATCTCGAAGGTGGTGAGCCCGCGGGCTCGGTGAATCAAGCCGAGGCCCGCGGGCTCATTGCTTTTCTCGACACCTTCATAGGCGACGAATGGACGAAAAGAGTTAAGGAAGGACGTGAGAAGTATTATGAAGGAATCCGTTCGAAAAAGCAGGCGAGGTCCGGCGTATTTGTGGTGGGTGGCCCTTGGCCTGATGGCCCTCTTGACCGCATGTACCGTTGAGGAATCCGAAGGGCCGATTGGGAGCGATGACGCCGTGGAACCCGCCCCGTCCGGGCACGGTGACTGGCAGGTCCCGGGCTTGGTAGACCGGTCCGGTGCGCCGATCGAGGTGCCGACACCAGGTCCGGCCACAGGCAGGACCCTGTACGTCACAGACTTCGGGGCAGATCCGGATCCGGACTCACAAGACGATGCAGCAGCCATCCGAGCGGCCTTGGACGCGGCTGAACCAGGTGACGAGGTCGTACTGCCAGCCGGCACATATGACCTGCGCTCCACTGACCCGGCCGACAAGTCGGCGAACATCGTGTTGCGCAGTGGTGTAGACCTGCGCGGTGAGGGCCAGGAACGGACTGTGCTGCTGACCTCCCTCGATGGCGAGGATAACAGCCGGGTGATCCGTGGCTCGGGCATTCACGATGTCATCATCGCTGACTTCACCATTACCTCCCGTCATGAGGGTCCCCTCGGAGATGACCCAGACAACGGCAATGCGGGTGGCGGCCCGATGTACGGGATTTACCTCGGAGCCCTCAAACGGAAGGCTAGTTCACAGGTACTTGTGGAAAACGTGGGCATTCGCAGGTTCGAGCGCCACGGGATCTCCGTCAAGGCAAGCCGTGAAGTGACCCTCTCTGGAAACTACGTAAGTGAGGCAACTGCTGTCGGTCCAGGCGGACAGGGCTACGGCATCGCTATCGAGGGCTCAGCGGACCAGCACGACCCGGATGCCACCAATGATTCCCGGCACAATGTCGTTATCGGTAATACCTTTAATGGCAGGCATCTGAGGCACGCCATTCTGCTTCAGTTCCCCACACACAACAATCTCGTGGCGGAGAACACTATCACCGGCAGCCACCTCGACGCAATCGACCTGCACGGCGAGGGTGAGTATCTGAACGAGATCCGGGACAACACGGTTATCGGCGGGCAGGGGGCGGGCATCGCGCTGGGAAATTCCGGCGGGTCCAAGAACAAGCACGATGCCTCAGGACCTGGAAACTGGGTGCACTCCAACGATTTGATTGGAAACCGTCAGGGAATCCTCGTCATCCTAGGAACTCCTGAGACCCTCATCGAGGATAACAGGATCACCGCCGGGAAGGGTTCGAAGGCTGGCATCGAGGTCCGCAATGCGCCAGGCACAGAGTTGCACGGTAATCACATCACTGGAGGGACTGACGGGTTCTGGGCGATCCGGCTCAGTGAGGACCGCGGTGCTGACGGACGGGGCAAAGGAATCCCTTCAGGCATCAGGATCGAGTGCAACGTCATTCGACAGGCCGCCAATGGCATTAGGATCGATGCCGGGAAGGACCTCAGATTGGTCGAAAATGTCGTTGATGGCATCGACGGAGCCAAGCTGAGGGTGGCCGATGGGATCGAGGTGATCCAGCGGTTTCCTACAAAAACGCAACGGTGCGAAAGTTGAGTACTAGTCATTTTTATTATAACTTCTATAAAGAACCCAGCCTTCATGAAAAAGAGGGCTGGGTTCTTCTAAAAAGTTCACTCATTTTTCATATAAACCGAAGGCGCGACTAGCGGATAGGAACTAGTCGGGCCTTTGGAAATTAGGGGCAGGATTTTTTTGCGAAATTTTGATAATCCAAGAAGAATTAATAAATTTGAGGTAATAGTACCGTCCTTTGTTTCATCGTTTTACCTGGTTGACACAATTGATTTTCTTTTATATAACAAGGAACCAATGATAAAGGCAATTCCACCCCAAAGAAGCATGTTTCCAAAACCAAACCAAAGAGAGGGTGAAAGAATAGAAGTATTATAGACCATACTGTCTCTTAGACCGTCTGCAAAATAGGTGAGCGGAAGAATGTTTGAAACAGGATGCAGCCATTCGGGCATTGTTTCAACCGGAAAGAAAATACCGCTTACAAACATCATCAGAAAGCTGACAATGTTTGCTGCTCCCATGTAGGCCTCATTTGTATTGCTAAAAGAAGAAATAAAATAGCCAATTGCATTGAAGGAGAGGGCTCCGATTAAGATGACCAGCAGTAAACTAGGGAAATTAATAAACAAATTAGCCCCGAATAGGAATACGCCAATTAAGGATAAGAGAATGATTTGAATGATGCTAAATAACAGGCGCATCACCATATCACTAAGACCAAAGATCCCCATTTTTGCCGGGGTCATCCGCAGCCTTTTTATTAACCCTTTTCTGCGCATATCCACTAAGTCAACCATTCCGAATAAGCCGCCTTGGGCAATTGATAAAGCAATCATTCCAGTTAAGAGAAAATCAGTATACTTTAATTCCTGGCTGCCTGAGGAAATGGTTTCAAATTGCTGCTCATAGGTTGGGGTTGCACCAACTGCTTGCAAGTTTGCCTGCTGAATAAATTTATCCAGAATACCCGAAACGACTTGGGTTGATACACTTTGTTCATTTTCTTTGTTTACGATCAGTTTAATCGATGTTGCCTGTGCTGATTCTGGCAAAATGATGGCAGCATCAACTTCCTTCTCTTTTACTAAAACTTTTGCTTTATCTTCATTAACAGAATCATTTCCACTTGCTTTAATAATAGGAATTTGTTGTAATTGCTTAGCCATCATAGTAGACGTTTCATTTGAAGATTCATTAACAATAACAACTTTCGTGCTGAAATCATCATTTGAACCACCGCCAAATATCGTCATAAAGATGACCATTAAAATAATTGGAAAAAAGATCCCCCAAAACCACGCTTGTTTTTCACGGAATGTTAATTTTAATTGAGCAAGGAACATTTGTTTAAATTGCTTGAGATTATTCATCTTAATCCCTCCACTCCTTACCGGTATAAGCGATAAAGACATCTTCAAGACTCATTTCGTGAATCGAAACTTGCTCGACTTGATATTCCTTGTCTTTTGTAAATTTAAATAGGTCAAAAAGTAAATCCTCGGGTTTAATGGTCCATAGCTTAAGTGCGGCGTCTTCACGTACTGTCCGTGTTACAGAATCAAGAGCTTTTGCAAAAAGCTCTGCATCATGGGCGGCTTTCTCTCCATCAAGGAAGGATAATCGAACCTCTCTTTCATTTGTTAATTTTTCTATTAATGCGGAGGGGGAATCCAAGATTACGACCAACCCCTGGTCAACGATGCACACCCTGTCGCTTAGTTTTTCCGCTTCTTCCATGTAATGAGTTGTGAGAATAGTCGTTTTCCCTAATTTCTTAAGCTCAAGAATGATCTCCCAAACATTGCGTCGTGCCTGGGGATCGAGTCCGGTTGTTGGTTCATCAAGAAATACGACTTCGGGATCACTAATCATGGCAAGCCCGATTGCAAGTCGTTGCCGCTGACCGCCAGATAGTTTCTTGACTTGATTCTTTCGGTGCTCGGTCAGATTTACCAATTTGAGAATTTCCTCAGTTGACCGTGCCTTATCGTAAAATGAAGCAAATAGATTCAAATTTTCTTCAGGGGTCAATAAGTCAAACATGGCACTAGATTGCGGCTGTACACCGATTTTTCTTTTAATGGTTATTGCGTGCTTGTTCCAGTTCAATTCGCCAAACTGTATTTCTCCATGATCAGGCGTAACCAAGCCTTCAATCATCTCAAGTGTTGTTGTTTTTCCTGCCCCATTTGGTCCGATGATGGTAAAAATCTCTCCTTCTTTTACAGAAAAGCTAATATCTTTAACGGCTTGAATGGAACCGAAGGATTTTTTTAAATTCCGAACCTCTAAAATATTCATAGTCACATCACCTTTCCTTGAAAACCAGCCATTTTCACAAAATTCCTAATTCAAAAAATATTACCAAGTTATTCCTATGTTGTTGAATATTAAAAGATTCATGAATTTCAGAGAAAACTCAGGGCTGGATTAGCAACGGTGGAGAATCCCTTCTTTTGACGAATTCTTTTTCTTCATTTGTAGAATTAATTGCCAATGCAGAGTATTTACATGGAGCCTCTAGTGGCAGGCTCCTGAGGGTCAGAAGCCAAGTACCTTTAAGGCTGGGCTATGTCTTGTAGGCTAGCGTGCCCACCTTTATATGGGAAAGAAAAAAGCATAAACAAAGAGATATTCCACCTTGTTTATGCTTTGAAAACGATAATTTACTTTATTTCATATAAATCAACAAATCATGTATACCACAAATTTGTATTGGGCATAAACATGGACCCCGATGCATAAAAGAGCAATCATCGTTAGCTTTTTATAGCTAGTCCACTAAAAGAAACGGGTCCGACAACGTTTGCTTGAGTGTTGGGGGTAATATTCTCAACAGTAAGCTGATAGAAGTTGGCGCCAGATTTTAAATTGAAATCAATGGCTTGAAATGTAAAGGTATAGTTTACCTCTGATTCAGGGTCTGATTCCACTCCATCTTGAGTATTAAAGATTTCTTTCCCATTGCGAAAGATTCTAAATACAATTTGAGCAATATTTGTAATTCCTTCCACACCCACGGTTGCAACTAGCTCAACTTTATTATTTCTTGAAGCATTGGCCGGGATGTTTAGTTGAATCGAGGCTAAAAGAAGTTTAAAAGGAGCTTGTGGAATTGTAATAGCGTTCTCTGGGTTAAAACTGCTTAGAGGCTCGGTTGCTTGATAATCAAGAACTTGTACCATTTTATCACCTCCTTTTGCATGATTCTATAAGATATGCTTTTTATCAGAGCCCGATCGTGCATTAAACTAAGCCGTGCTATTTTCTAAACTTTGTTTAATAAAACTGTTCTGGAGCATCTCGCTAGGGACGGTTACAACGTGAAATAGATAGGATTGAAGAAGTGTCATAAAGCATGAGAAATAAATTTCAAGAAAAAACGATAGTCTAGACAAAGAAGAGGTAATAAAAGTTTTAAAAAACTTTAATGAACTGTTTAACAAAGCAGAAGTAGAGGAAAGAAAGCAACTTGTAAGGTCACAAAAAAAAGAGGTTCACATGAATTGGAAGGAGGTTAAGAAGATAACCTTCTGATTTTCCTCAGACAATGCTTTATCATCTCATAAAGTGAGCAGAACCGTACCATAAGTAAATGGGGCTTTGTGAAAAAAGTAAAAGCACCTTCTATTATGATAGAGAGGTGCTGTTTTGTTATATGATATTTGTTGCAAGAATGGTCATTTTTGCTCTTGGAGCAAATTTGATACAATCAGGATTTTCATATCCAAATGAAGAAAAAGAATGACCAATGATAAAAGATTGATGAATTCCTTCTCTTGCACTTTTACTTACTTTAATATTCTCCTTTAATTACAAAAAACGAGCCTCGAATTGTTCCAGCTAGTTTAGACTTCTGCCTAGCAAACTTAAAATTCCCTTCTAATTCCTGTGGTACCTCCATCCCCTCAGAAAGCTTAAAACCAACAGCCCGCTTCTTAGAGCCATCAACCGTATACATGACGTTGACCGAAAGACCATCCTCATAAAAGACGTAGGCCATTTTGATATGTTCCACTTGAAAACGCGATGTTTCTAAAGGTTTGGCTGCAAACTCAATATCACGTTCTTCTTTCAAAATTCGGTTCACATAATCAAGGGTCTCCTGGCTTTCGCTAGCTGGTACAACCGTAAATTCATGCTTGTATTTGTTCATAAAGTAACGGGCTTCATTTGCACGTAAACCAGCGAGCGCTTCTGCTACAGGTGAAGACTCTAAACCAATTGTAGACACATTTTTAAAATCAACGATATAGTGCATTTCCAACCTTCCTTCTATCTCATTATTTCCTAACTACAGGAATCCACATTTCACCATAAAAGACTCCGTTTCGCTGCTCCATCACAACCGCTGCATTAGGTCCACCAACATAGGCAACATTGTTTGCTTCTTGTAAGGCTTGACCAAAAGCAATACCAGTAACTTTATTACTCAATTCATCTAAAGTATTACCTTCCCCTTTAACAACTAAGTATTCACCCTTAGGAAATTGGATAACTCTAGTTTCTCCTAGTTCTGGTGCCGCTGCCTCTGTCATGACGCCAGCATAATGCATCATCTTGTTATTCACGGCTTCGTTCACGATAAAAACGTAGTCGTTTGTGGCTATCGCTTTTAAAGTATCTAGCCTTCCATCTTGGCTGACGGCCTGCCAAAAGTCTGCCTTTTCCTTGTTTATACCTGCATAGTCCCTGTAGTCGCTCTTAAGCTCAGTTCCAGTGCCTAAAACGGTAAAGCTGTCTTTTTCTTCTATAGTGTAATTTGCCATGTGCAAAACCTTCTTTCTTTTTAATTTATATTAATCAAATGATTTGTCTTTTCACTTGATGAGTTTATAATAGCCTTAAATCATGTCAAAAAATGATACTGTTTAGGGGATCCCGATGAAAAAAGTTGAACGGATTAATACTATCATGCGGTATATCAACAACCGCGCCCGCTTTACAATTTCTGAAATCATGCGAGAATTTAATATCTCCCGTTCGACCGCTATTAGAGATATCAGAGAAATTGAAGCCATGGGGATGCCGCTTGTTGCTGAAGTTGGAAGGGATGGGGGTTATATTGTCATGAACAACTCTGTCCTTCCCGCTGTTCGCTTTACCGATAATGAGATTAAAGCTCTTTTTATTGCCTTTATGGCCACAAGAAATCAACAACTCCCTTATCTTAAGAGTCGTCAGTCTTTAGCTGAAAAATTACTTGGCCTCATCTCAGAAAACCAGCAAGATGACCTTGTTCTTTTAAATCAAATCTTGCTTTTTGAAGGGACAAACCCCAATAATCCCGACCTGCTTGATTTGTCGGACCTACCCGATCCAATGTTAGAAAAACTCATCCAAATCCTCCTTTTGGATAGCTATTTATTGATTACAATCAAGGAAGAGAAGATAACAAAGTCTTATTCAATTTATCTCTTGCACCTTTATCATGAAAAAGGCGTTTGGCTGATTGAAGGCTATGACTTAAAGGATGAAGAGAGGAGGATTTTCCCTGTTGACAATCTCACCAATGTTAAACCATACCCTGCGAAAAAAAGAATAAATAAGAAAAAGATTTTAGAAAAACTAAGTAAGGAGGAAGAAGTAGTTAACCTTGTCCTTGATCTTGGTCCAAAGGCGATTGCCCAGTTCAAAAAATACCATCCTTTAAAAATTTCCATTTCCTATACGAATCCTTACCAAACCACAGCCATTCTAAAGACCTTTATCAATGTTAATAATCCCGAAGAATTGACTGAAATAACAAATTGGCTTCTTTTTCTAGGTGGGGATATCAAGGCTAGGGAAGTGCCAGAAAAAGTTTTAGAAGTTATACAAGGGAGATTATCCTTATTTTGCCCATAAGTAGTTCCAGTTAAAACCCAAATAATTATGGGCTTGGCCAACTGCCAGTTACCCTTTATTTTCGCACACCCAAAAGAGATGGGGGGTTCCGAATGTTGGTAATAGTTTAAAAGGGTAATAGCACTTTTATCAGTACTGTTCCTTATTCATTTTATTAAAAAAGGTTTAATCTTATTTAGATGTGTTACGGGGAACCGTATCATAAATAGAGGCGTTTTTTTATAGCTAGAAGGAAAAAAATGATCGGCTGTTAAGGTTTTGCCGCCTATTAGGCAGCAGAACCTTACCCGCGCCACACAGGTTTCTCCGTTTTCTTAATAAGTTTGGATTTCCTTATTGTTTCATACATTTTTTTGGTTAGAAATATGGCAAAGAGATCGTTGCCACCGTATAAGGAGTATAGCCTTTCATTGGATCCGGCTTCATGTAAGAGCAAATTCACAACGGAAAAGGTTCTATTTGTAGCCAACTCCCATAAAACTAAATGGTTGTCGATTTTGTCATCCAAAATTAAGAACCTTTTATGATTAACAATAATCTCATAAGTATCTCCAGTATGAGATTGTTCGTAGCTCTCGATTGTAATACCTTCTTTTATTAGAAAAGGTGCAATTTCTTTAAAAAATTGACCAATGAACCCTTCAGCTAAATCCTCGGCATCGGACTTATACATTCTTTGTGTTTCATTCCAAAAGAGATAGCCTGTTTTATTTGACCTTTTTTTCAGTTCTTCGACAAGTTGATTATCGGCATGTTTATAAAATCCCAAAGCCTCTAATTCTGTTAACAATGACTTGATTCTCTTACTTCGACTCCAAGTCAGAATCCTTTTGGCAAATTTATTAAAGAAATGCCATATATCTTTTTTATAAATTCCTATTAACCTTACAATAAAGTAGATAAGCAGGAACATTAAAACGAACCCCATGTTTGTTTCATCCCCAATTCTACATAAATGCTTCCCGGCTAGTAATTCACCACTTAATTTTACATTTAACATATATACAAGATTATCCTGCTTCTTTACCCAAAGTATTTTTAAAAATAAAATGCCGCTTAAACAGGTGAGGTGAACCTTATCATAAGTAAATGAGGTTATAGGAACTTGGGAATTCCATCATGCAAATAAGAGGCAATACTTATTTCATTCATTACATGCCATCTTCGATTGGACTCCCAAATATTATATTAAAAAAGTTTATTTTATAAAAAAAGTTCTTCCAGCCTGTTTCAGTATATTTAGAATAATGCTCATTTAAATTTATTTATTTTGATTGTTTATTTGGTATATCAATGATTTTCTCAGTGTTTTAATACGTTTTCAGGACTTTACGATTATTACTAATCTCGTGGTTTTTGTTAGTGATCTGTAATTAACCGTTAATACTAGCGTAATAGTTTTTCTCTATACTGATATACTTAATCGGTTAGTAAGGGAGAGAATACGATGATAAAACGAATTATTTAAATACTAATAGACAAATAGAGAGTGAAGGAGATTAAGATGATAAAACGAATTAATTCAATTTTTTTGACAGCAACGATCTTTATGTCTTCGTTAGTAATTCCTGTTAATGCGGAGAACGGTGGAACGGAAGGGACCAAACCTTGGATGAACACCCAGCTCCCTGCTGAAGAGCGCACCGAGCTGCTTCTCGATGAGATGACGATGGAACAGAAGATCCAGCAAATCGCCATCTCGCGCTTCAATGAGAACGACACCGGTGAGACGGTCGTCATCAAAAGGGGCGGTACTAGCAAGTATATGAACGGCGAATTCGAGCCACAGGGTACCCTGCCCGGATGTGAGTGGCAGGACACTGGCCGACAAATCCGTGGGATCGAGGAACTGGGCATCCCCACAATCCGCATGACCAACGGTGGTACAGGCGTTAAGGGCGGATCGTGTGGCAATGACCCGGTAGCAACGGGCCTTCCATCTACCCCGGCTATGGCAGCGACATTTGACCGCGAGCTGAACTATGAGGTTGGCCGAATCCTCGGCGAGGAGACACGGGCTTTCGCGCATCACGTGTTGCTCGGACCGGGAATGAATCTCATTCGTCACCCGTACAATGGCCGTAATTATGAGTACTTCAGTGAGGACCCATATCTGACAGGTATCTTAGCGACCGAGCAGGTCAAGGCCATCCAGGACCAGGGGGTCCAGGCACAGCTTAAGCACTTGGCTGGTAACGAGCAGGAGACTGAGCGATGGACGATGGGCGTCCAAGTTCCCTCAAAGGCCATGAACGAGCTTTACATGTTGCCATTTGAGATGACCGTTAAGGATGCTGACCCGGCTTCGGTGATGTGTTCGTTCCCGGATGTCAACGGCACCTTTGCCTGTGACAGCTCTGAATTACTCCAAGATGCCCTACGCAACAACTGGGGCTTCGATGGTTACGTTATGAGTGACCGTCGCGCAATTCACGACACGGTGGCTGGCATTAAGGCGGGCATGAATGTTGAGCTCGACTGGGCACCGCAGTACTACACTGAAGAGAAGATCCAGGAGGCACTCGACTCAGGTCAGGTGACCGAGGACGACATCGACAATCTGCTTCGTCCGCGTTACATCAAGATGATCCAGTTTGGCCACATGGATGAGCCTTACGACAAGTTCCTGCCGGAGATCGTCGATCCGATGGCTAATGGCGCTAGCGCATTGAAGATAGCTGAGGAAGGGTCCGTGCTGTTGAAGAACGACAACGGTTTCCTTCCACTGGACGGCGAGCCGAAATCGATCGCTCTGATCGGCGTTGAGTGGTTCGCTGGTGAGGCCAAGATGTCTCCGCGCTCTGTTCGGGACAACAACGAGAACGTCGTGACACCGTACACGGTCACTCCACAGGAGGGCCTAGAGAATGTCATCAAAGAACTTGGCTACGACACCGAAGTGACGTACAACGATGGCCGTGACCCGGAGGCTGCTGCCAAGCTGGCCGCTGAGTCCGACGTCGTGCTACTCATGATCGGCGATAACCCACATGAGACTGTGGATCGTAAGACACTCGGCTTCCCTGCCATCGACCTCGACACGAACCCGGACAGAGAGGACTGGGTTGAGCAGGAGCCGATGATCGATGCAGTCCTTAAGGCCAACGCTGAGAACACCGCTGTGGTACTGAAGACTTCCGGTACGGTGCTCATGCCGTGGTTGGATGAGGTCCCAGCTGTCCTTTCTGCGTGGTTCCCGGGCATGGAGGATGGCAATGCCGTCGCTAACCTGCTCTACGGTAAGGTCAATCCTTCCGGCAAGCTGCCGATGACGTTCGGTGCCACTGAGCGTGAGGCCGCATTCGCGACCGAGGAGCAGTACCCTGGAACCCGTCAAGACACTGGCAAGCCAGGTGGCCCGGGCCCGTACGGTAACGGTTCCGACCAACTAATTGCCAAGTACACAGAGGGCCTTGAGATGGGCTACCGCTGGTACGAGGCAAACAACGTGAAGCCGGTCTTCCCGTTTGGTTACGGCTTGTCGTACACTACTTTCGAATATGATGACCTTAAAGTGAAGAAGGTCCAAGGTAAAGGCTCGTTGTCCGGTATTGACGTGTCCTTCAAGATCAAGAACACAGGTGACGTTGCCGGTAAAGAAGCAGCACAGGTCTATCTGACCCTACCAAACGAGGCAGGGCAGCCGACTAAGCGCCTTGTTAACTTTGAGAAGGTTTACCTTGAGTCTGGTGAGAGCAAGCAGATGACTCTGCGTATTAACCATGCTGACTCAAACCACCCATTCTCCTATTTCATTCCGGAAGAACCGGACAACTTGGCGAATTGGGCTGACGGTCAGTGGGCAACTGTTGACGGAAAGTACCGCGTGCATGTCGGTGGTTCCTCAGCAGACACTCCGTTAGAAAAGGATGTCCCGTTGAACTTCAAACACAGCAAGGACAACAGCAAGGGGAACGGAAACAACGGAAACAACGGAAACAACGGAAACAACGGAAATAATGGTAACAATGGAAATAAAGGAAATAACGGGAATAACGGAAACAACAACTCCCAACGTTAGGCCTCTGGCCATGGGATGACGTCTGCGGCCTGGTAGGGGTCGTCAGGCATCCCGAATATAGTGAGCCCGCGGGCCTCGGCGTGAATCGCCGAGCTCGCGGGCTCACTGCTTTTCTCGACACCTCCATGGGCGACGAGAGGAACGAAAAGTGTCAAGGAAGGATGTGAAAAGTCTGATGAAGGGATTAGTTCGGGACAGTCGGCGCGGTAATCTAAGTACTTATATATTCTAACTAGATTATATAAGTAATACGCTTAAGGCTATTTATTGTTTATATACTGATTAGTATTAGTATAAAACTATATTATTTTAGACCGCTGAAGAGCGGTCAATCACCCTATTGGCTTGTCATAGCTTAGGGTAATTTTTTTATCCATTTAATGATAAGTTTGTTTTTACTTTTTCGCTTGTCTAGGTTTTAGTCTTCTTGCGAACATTTACGTCTTCGGTCTCCTAAAGAGCACATCATAGGGCAGGGGTTACCTAAGTTGCCTATATCCTCTTACGACACTCCTTCCATTGGGGTTTTCAAATTATACTGAACTGTCTTGTAAATATAGGTTGTTTAAATTGCAAGTGTTTCAATTAGGGCTTTCCGTCATGGATATGAATGGTATGCTTCCTGAGCATTTTCTGGGAAAAATGTCATAATGGCTGCCCGAATACGTAAAAATGAAAAAGAGTAGATGCATAAAAAGAGGGAGATGGGGAAATGGAGAAGGCGAAGGTGCAAATGGAAATTGAACAATTTTTCAAGAAAAGAGTAGAAAAAGACCCCAAAATTCAAAATGCTTATTTGCGTGTTCATTCAGAGAAGCATGGGGTTGATTTCAAAATGGCTGCTGGAGAAGAAGCTATCCACCCCGAACAACCATTTTATATTGCTAGTATTAGTAAACTGTTTACGTCCGTATTGTTTGGACAGTTAGTCGAACAGGGGCAGTGTTCATACGAGGACAAAATTTCAAAGTATTTGGATGCTGAAATATTAACGAATCTGCATATTTACAAAGAGAAGGATTATTCAAACGAAATCAAAATCAAACATTTATTAAATAATACCTCTGGCCTAAATGATTTCGTAGAGGATAAGCCGGTAACAGGAAAGTCAATGCCTGACTTGCTTGTTGAAGAACCAAATCGAATATGGACTCCGCTTGAAGTGATCAATTGGGCGAAGGAGAACATGGAAAACCATTTTCATCCAGGAGGAGGATTCCATTATTCCGATACGGGATATCATCTATTGGGATTTATTATTGAAAATATCACAGGGTTGCCTTTCCATGAAGTGCTGAGAAAGAACATTTTTGAACCTCTGGGTATGAAACACTCCCATTTCTCTCGTACTGAACCAATAGAAAAGAGTCCATACGAAGTAGCGAAGTTTTATATTCGTCAAACAGACATGACCAATAATGAGAGCCTGAGCATTTTGTATGCTGGCGGCGGTGTCGTATCCACTACTGGTGACTTGTTAAAGTTCATGAAAGCATTAGTGAATGGTCAGATACTAAAGAAAGAAACTCTTGAAAAAATGAAAAGTGACTGGGGTAAATTCTTTTTAGGAATTGATTATGGGTATGGAGTGATGAACATAAAAACGGTTCCTGTGTTAATGCCAGCAAAGTATAACTCTTGGGGGAATGCCGGCTCTACCGGTTCGTTTATGTTTTACCACCCTGTGATGGATGCATATATCATCGGAACTTTAAACCAATTTGGATATGGTCAAAAAGGAATTAGGTTAATGCTTCAATTGACGGATAAACTTCTAAAAGCTACAAAAAAAGCTGAGGCATTATTGTAAAAGAAGCAGGGAACGAAATGCCCTTTGTAAGGACATTATATAAAAGAGTTTAGCAATCTAAAGAAGATGATTCTACTATTGAACGAGGGAACTGAAAAACCCCCAATATATTGTAATTTGGTTAATGACAGGGCTGACAAACAGTCCTGTTTTTTATTCGACTCTCTGCTCAATCATCCCTGAAACCTCATCAGTAGAAAAAACATTACCTTCTACGATGTCCTTTTTGGCTTGTAATTTATTAAAGGTTTTTTTACTATTTTATTTGGAAATCGTCCTTTTCATAATTACTAGCCAAAATCTTTTGTATGATTTACAATATCCCCCATTTTCTAATTCATGTTACTATTAAATTAGGAATTTTTATGGAGGATTAATCTTGAAAACTATATCCGAAGAGGTTATTCGTTTCCGAGAGAAATGGCGAAAGTTAATTAACTCTGAAATTGAATACTACTTGATAAATCAAAATGAAAGAACTAGATTATTTACTTATTAGGGTAACTTCAGGATTACCTCATTCGTGGATTAGGAGAATGAAAAATGTTTATGATTATAGGTATCATCGCCCTATTAATCTATGTCGGGTTGGTATATTATATCGGCTGGCGTGGATACCGTTGGCTGCGTCCGGAAAAATCATCACGAAGGTTTAAAACACTTTACATCATGGTAGTAGCCATTTCAGCTGCTTCCTTCATTATGGGTCGTATTTCTGGTATTACACTTCTCAGCAAGATAGGCGCATACTGGATGGCCATCTTTTATCTGCTTCTCCTGTTAGTACCAGCTGCCCATATTTCTGTGATTGTGCTGCGCTTAACTCGTTTGTCACGCACTGGGACGCAGAAGTGGGCAGGAAGAGTGATATTGGTTCTAACGATTTCCTTCCTTATTTATGGTACTTATAATGCATATAATCCACTTGTTCGTTCTTTTTCAATCCAGATAGAACAAGGTACATCATCACTTGATTCACTAACTATTGCAATGGCCGCGGATACGCATTTTGGGTTACTGTCTGGTAAAGATCATGCGAAACGTCTAGTTAAAGAAATCAATGGGATGGAACCGGATATAATCCTATTGCCAGGAGATCTAATTGACGATGATATTCAGCCTTTCGTGGATCAGGGGATCGATGAGGTTTTGTCCGAGCTTCATGCCCCCTATGGTGTATATGCCACTTTGGGTAACCATGACCGGCATAACGGTACGATGAAGGAATTAATTGATACAATAGAGCGAAGTGGTATCAACGTACTTTATGATGAAGCTGTCACAATAAAAGACCAACTTACATTGATTGGGCGAAAAGACCGCAGAGATCCCGATAGATTGGAATTGAACCAGATCATGAAGGGGGTTGACCTTTCTAAACCTGTGATTCTGCTTGACCATCAGCCATATGACTTGGATATTGCTCAAAAAGCGGGTATAGACTTGATGTTGTCGGGTCACACTCACCATGGCCAAGTTTTCCCAGGTAACTTAATTACGGATTCAATTTATGAGAATGCATGGGGGCATCTTAAGAAAGGAAGCATGCAATCGATTGTAACAGAAGGTTTTGGCTTCTGGGGTCCGCCGATCCGGATCGGAACGAGGTCAGAAATCGTGAGAATTCAGGTGAATTTTGAATAACGACAACTGATGCTGGGCGACAAGAACATGTCCCATTAAAGGCCGTGTAAATCTCAGCTTTTTGTGATTGTACGCTAAGGGCGTAATTGGAGTTAGGTAATCAATGCATAGATAAGAAAGGATTGGTTTAAATGAATCAACTGCTTCAGATGGGAGCAAACACTGTTTTAAGTTCTCCAAAAGGGAATGTTACTGTTAGCTACGAAATTTCTAATTCGATAGATATATCCTTAACAGCTTTTCTTTTAACTGATTCAGATAAGGTACAAGGAGATAGCGGAATTATATTTTATAATCAACCAACGAGCTCTTCTGGTGTAGCTACCCTTATACCATCTGAGAATGTAGGTAATACAAAAGTACATAAAATTAATTTTGACATGAGTAAAGTCCCTGCAGGTATTACTAAAATAGCTATTACGCTTACTGAGGATAATAGCAAGGGTTTTTCAAATGTAAAGAATTTAAAGGCAGAGATATGTACCGATGATAACAGAATCCAATTAACCCCATCCAGCTTCAAAAATGAAAATGGAATAGTAGTATTAGAATTATATATACGGAATGGCCAAACAAAGGCAAGATCAGTATGGCGCGGATTTGATTCTGGTCTTGAAGGTTTATGTAAAAATTACGGTGTTGAGGTTGAAGCGGATGAGCAAAACAAGCCTTCCGAACCTAAAACTATTCAAAAACAAACTCCAAAAGAACCTGATAAGATCCTAACTGTTCCTGGAAATAATAATAGTCAAAACACGTTGTCAACGATAAGCCTTGAAAAGGTAAAGGGTAAGGTAAGTCTCGAAAAAGGCCAAAAGCCAGTTATCATTGAGAAAACACCCGAGATTACGGCTACAGTATCTTGGAAGACTGGGACAGATTATGATATTTATGCTTTAGTCTATACAAAGGATGGTAAGCAGATAGATGTAGCGATGTTTGGGGCTGAGGGAACACCTCCCCTCTACCGGTATGGAAACGGGGCAGTGGAACATATGGGGGATGTTGGGAGAAGCGGTTGGTCAACGAAGACAGAAATAATTAAATTAAGGTTAACGGATGATATCCTCGCAGTGGTTCCTGTGGTTTATTCTGCTCAGTCAAATGGAACAGGCTCATTCTACAGATACAAGGTATCCATGAGTATAGATAATCATAGCGGAACCTCCGTTACCATATCCTCCAAGAATGCAAATAACAATGATCGAATTTATACATGTGTGCCCGGAATACTTCATAATACGCCAAATGGAGTTATTATTAGTCCATTAGAGCTTTATAGTAAGCAAAACTCAGAGTGTAGGCCTAAACTTAAGATGGGGTCTTCAAATATGGTAGAAGTTTTAATGGATAAGGGACCAAAAAATGATTACAAGTAGACAAGAGATATGAATCTGAAAATCCGCTAGTTTAATGGCGGGTGAACCGAACCATAAGTAAATGAAGTTTTAACTTTTCCCAACTTTAAACAAAGGTTGGGATTTTTATTGTTTTTTATGAGGGAACTTTTCATTCCCAGTCCTTCAACTGTATATTTTTTTATCTTGATAAGCCTTTGTAGCAAGCAGGGCTAGTATTAATACGAATTCAGCTATATTATGTAAGGCATCAGTTTTTAAAAAGTGGATCATTGGTGTGAGGCACATAATCAAGGTTCCGATAAAATACCATGGCCATTTTTGCTTTATCCAGATCATAATTGATGTGACGACTAACACAATAGAGACACCAATGATCATGAAGGGAGGAAAGTTTCCTGCTCCTACATTTTTATAGCTTAAGACACCATACTTCATAGTAGGTTCTAGGGAAATTCCCCTGACCACTGTAACGAATTCAATGATAATCAAACAAAGTGTCAATAAGACAGCGAGCCATGGGACGATGCCTTTTTTTGCCCATTTTAGATTTGCCTTTACTAAAGTATTCCAGGCAAATAGGACGAGCAAGGGGGTGATAAGGGCATGCAAATAGTATCGGGTTAGGTTTAATGCCCTCAGTAAGTCTCCCTCTCCAATGTATTTCCCCAGTGCTAGGATCCCATTATCATAGAGTAAAGCCAGAATAACCATCAGTAGTACATTTCCAATATCAGCCCAACTGTGCCATTTTGCTAACAGGACAACTACTGCGAATAGAATTAGGTATGCGATGGTAAGTAATGAATAGATGACAGTATCCATGATCCGCTGCCTTTCTAAATAAAGATAGAAATAGAAATAATAAGCCTATCTTATTGTATAAATAAAAAACTTATTTTATTCAAAAATCTTCGAAGGAGTAGGCATGTTCGGATATAATCTCCATAAACCAGTTTACTCAGATATTCTATAAGTGATTTCGTATTTTAACTGTCGATCTTCCGTTAATAAACTATATGTATATGGATCTAACAAGAAAGTGAAGTAAGTTGGTCGCAGATCAATAATACAAATGGAAAAAATGGTATTCCTAAGGCATGCTAACAGCTTTTAAATTTATAATGAGATAGGATACATTGGTGTTCTTTCGAATCTACCGTTTCGAACAACTCGTAGTCGTTAAGTGATGAGCAGTTCAAGTGTTTTGTGATAACATATATAGGTGAAAATGAAAAAGACTACATTACTAAGTCAGATTACCTGATGAGAAAACTATGAAAGTGGGAACAAATTTGACAATAATTCAAAATATCATTGATTTCATCCTACATATTGATGAACATCTAGTTGAAATCATCAAAAACTTTGGCGGATGGTCATATGGAATCGTATTTTTAATCGTATTTGTGGAAACGGGAATTGTAATTTTCCCTTTCTTACCGGGTGATTCTTTATTGTTTGCTAGTGGTGCTCTTGCCGCGATGGGGGCATTTAACATTTTTTTACTATTGTTTGTCTATTTTTTCGCGGCGATAATTGGGGATACTGTCAATTATCATATCGGTAGTAAAGTAGGGACAACCATCTCACATGGAAGTTTAATGGGGAGATTGATTAACCAAGATAAAATGATGAGAGCTGAGGCTTTCTTTAATAAGCATGGAGGAAAAACAATTGTGATCGCCCGGTTTATGCCATTTATTCGCACGTTCATTCCTTTTATTGCAGGGGCGAGCAGGATGAACTACCGATATTTCTTGATTTATAATGTGGTTGGTGCCGCAGTATGGGTAGGCATCTGTACGATCTTAGGCTATTTTTTTGGCAATATCCCAATTATCAAAGACAACTTTTCAACGGTTCTCTTAGCAATTATCTTCATTTCTGTGCTGCCAGCCATTATCGGGGTGATTCGGGGGAGATTGAAAAAAGGATGACGGTTCCAAAGATGTGGACTCCGCACTTAGAATAGTCACGTAGAACAGTATCATAAGTAAATGCGGTTTTTCTGAGAACAGATACAGCACCATTCCACTACTTGTGGGAGGTGCTGATTTGATTTGATGGACATTTGTTACACAGAGGCCTGTTTTGATTTATTAGGAATCCTAATTTTTTTCTTCAATTTATAACATTGAAATGATTATCGCTATTGGCTATCGTGTTCGCTCCCACCGAGGTACACAGTACCACCAATGGACAAAAGAGCGAATAAATGAATAAATAACATTTTCGTGAAAAAGACCCTACAGAAATCACCACGGGTAATGATTTTTAATCTTGCTAGTCAAGAAATATTTAACAGTTATGGCCGGTCCCTTTTTTACCCGTTCCTTTCTTGCCAGTCCCTT
>NZ_JBALPC010000073.1:0-28352 GCF_036965225.1 Bacillus sp. JJ1474
TCCGTTCGTATATTAGTGGTTAGTTTTCATTGCTTTGTGGTAGAATGTTTATAGAATGTTTTACGTAAATTCATATATTTAATCAACTGAGAAAACACATATCCCCTACACCTGCTTAAAGGATGTTAGGTTTTTTAATAGAGAAGAAAAAATGGGAGGCTTCTTATGAAGGACCAATTTACACTAGTCTCAAAATATACTCCCCAAGGAGATCAGCCAGAAGCGATTAAACAGCTTGTTAAGGGGCTCAGATCCGGCAAAAAGCATCAAACATTACTAGGAGCGACTGGGACTGGAAAGACCTTCACAATTTCAAATGTGATCAAAGAGGTCAACCGGCCAACTCTGATTATTGCTCATAATAAAACACTTGCTGGCCAGCTTTATAGTGAGTTTAAAGAATTTTTTCCGGATAATGCGGTTGAATATTTCGTCAGCTATTATGATTATTATCAGCCAGAAGCTTATGTACCACAGACCGACACATTTATCGAAAAAGATGCAAGTATTAATGATGAGATTGATAAGCTTCGCCATTCAGCGACCTCTTCATTATTTGAACGGAAAGATGTTGTTATTATTGCCAGTGTGTCTTGCATTTATGGTTTAGGTTCTCCGGAAGAATACAGGGAGCTTGTTTTATCTCTTCGAACAGGAATGGAGATTGAAAGAAATCAGCTTCTCCACAGACTTGTGGATATTCAATATGAAAGAAATGATATCGCTTTTCAGCGCGGGACTTTCCGAGTGCGCGGCGATGTAGTGGAAATTATCCCGGCTTCAAAGGATGAGCGCTGTATTCGTGTGGAGTTTTTCGGGGATGAAATTGACCGCATTCGCGAGGTGGATTCACTGACAGGCGAAATCATCGGGGACCGCGAGCATGTAGCGATTTTTCCAAGGTCCCACTTCGTAACTCGTGAGGAAAAAATGCGAGTGGCCATTCAAAGCATCGAGGAAGAATTGGAAGTCAAGCTGAAGGAAATGCGAGAGAATGATAAGCTTCTCGAGGCTCAGCGCCTTGAACAGCGGACTCGGTATGATCTTGAAATGATGAGAGAAATGGGCTTTTGCTCTGGGATCGAAAACTACTCAAGACATTTAACTTTAAGGCCTCCAGGTTCTACGCCGTATACATTAATGGACTTTTTCCCAGAGGACCTGCTTATCGTTATTGACGAGTCCCATGTCACCCTTCCGCAGATTCGCGGGATGTATAATGGGGACCAGGCGAGAAAATCGGTGCTCGTGGAACATGGTTTCCGCCTGCCTTCAGCATTAGATAATCGGCCTTTGACGTTTAATGAATTTGAAAAGCATATTAACCAAATTGTCTACGTATCTGCAACTCCTGGCCCATACGAGATTGAGCACACACCGGAAATGATTCAGCAAATTATCCGGCCGACTGGGCTGCTTGATCCAATCATCGAAGTTCGGCCGATTGAAGGGCAAATTGATGATTTAATCGGAGAAATCCAAGACCGAATCAAGCGAAATGAGCGTGTGCTTATTACCACCTTGACGAAAAAAATGTCAGAAGACTTAACGGATTATTTAAAGGAAATCGGCATTAAGGTGCAATATTTGCATTCTGAAGTTAAAACCTTAGAGCGAATTGAAATTATTCGTGAACTGCGCCTTGGTACTTATGATGTTCTAGTTGGAATCAACCTTTTGAGAGAGGGGCTTGATATTCCGGAAGTTTCATTAGTGACCATTCTTGATGCAGACAAGGAAGGCTTCCTCCGTTCTGAGCGTTCACTTATACAGACAATCGGTAGGGCGGCGCGAAATGCAAACGGTCATGTGATTATGTACGCAGATAAAATGACAAATTCAATGGAATTAGCGATTAGCGAAACAAAACGGCGCCGTTCCATTCAAGAAGAATACAATCAAAAGCATGGCATCACTCCTCAAACGATTCAAAAGGAAATCCGTGATGTAATCCGTGCCACAATTGCTGCGGAGGATCAGGAAGAATATAAAGTATCAGCAAAAATTGGCAAGCTTAATAAGAAGGAAAGAGAAAAACTAATTCAAGTAATGGAAAAAGAAATGAAGGAAGAAGCAAAAGCACTCAATTTTGAACGTGCTGCTGAGCTTCGTGATTTGATTTTAGAGCTGAAAGCGGAAGGATGACGTATAAATGGCGATGGAAAATATAATTGTAAAAGGCGCCAGAGCACATAATTTGAAAAATATTGATGTCACCATTCCGAGGGATAAATTAGTTGTGCTGACAGGGCTTTCTGGATCTGGAAAGTCCTCACTTGCCTTTGACACGATTTATGCAGAAGGGCAGCGCAGATATGTGGAATCCTTATCTGCCTATGCACGCCAATTTCTTGGACAAATGGATAAACCCGATGTAGATGCCATCGAAGGCTTGTCTCCGGCCATTTCGATTGACCAAAAGACAACGAGCCGAAACCCCCGCTCGACCGTTGGAACAGTGACGGAAATATATGATTATTTAAGATTATTATATGCAAGAGTTGGGCGTCCCACTTGTCCAAATCATGGGATTGAAATCTCTTCCCAAACGATTGAACAGATGGTGGACCGCATTCTTGAATACCCTGAGCGAACAAAGCTTCAAGTGCTTGCCCCTATTGTTTCTGGAAGAAAAGGCACACATGTCAAAGTTTTGGATGAAGTAAAGAAGCAAGGGTTTGTCCGGGTCAGAGTTGATGGAGATATGCTTGATCTTGGCGAGGAAATTGAGCTTGAAAAGAATAAAAAACATTCAATTGAGGTAGTCATAGACAGAATTGTTGTGAAAGACGGCGTTTCTGCTCGTCTGGCTGATTCGATTGAAACAGCTTTGAAGCTTGGAAGCGGAAAAGTGCTTATTGATGTTATTGGCGAAGAAGAGCTGCTATTTAGTGAAAATCACGCCTGTCCTCATTGTGGATTTTCTATTGGGGAGCTAGAGCCGCGGATGTTTTCCTTTAACAGCCCATTTGGAGCTTGTACTGAATGTGATGGGCTTGGATCTAAGCTCGAGGTCGATGTGGATTTAATTATTCCTAATTCGGATTTATCATTGCGCCAGCATGCTATTGCACCATGGGAGCCGACAAGTTCACAATACTATCCTCAGCTGCTAGAGGCTGTTTGTACCCATTATGGGATTGAAATGGATATTCCGGTAAAGGACATTCCTGAGCATCTCCTTGAAAAAATTTTATATGGCTCCAATGGAGAAAAGATATTTTTCCATTACGAAAATGATTTTGGACAAGTTAGAGAAGGGCTCATTGAATTTGAAGGGGTTATCAGAAATGTCGAGCGCCGTTATAAAGAAACAAGCTCTGACTATATTCGTGAGCAAATGGAAAAATATATGGGCCAGAAGCCATGTCCAGCATGTAAAGGCTATCGTTTAAAAAAGGAAACACTTGCTGTTCTCATTTCTGATCAACATATCGGCAAAATAACAGAGCTGTCCGTAGAGGAAGCCTATCATTTCTTTGAACATCTGAAACTATCTGAAAAAGAAATGAAAATCGCCAATCTGATTTTTGGCGAAATAAAAGAACGTCTTGGCTTTTTAGTCAATGTAGGACTTGATTATCTGACTTTAAGCCGCGCTGCAGGAACGCTATCAGGAGGGGAAGCCCAGCGAATCCGGTTAGCTACTCAAATTGGTTCACGATTAACGGGTGTGCTTTACATTTTGGACGAGCCTTCGATTGGCCTGCATCAGCGTGATAATGACCGCTTAATTGACACGATGAAAAATATGCGTGATATCGGAAATACGCTTATTGTTGTTGAGCATGACGAGGATACGATGATGGCGGCTGATTACTTAATCGATATTGGTCCAGGCGCTGGCGTCCACGGAGGAGAAATTATTTCTGCCGGAACTCCAGAAGAAGTTATGAATGATCCTCAATCTTTGACGGGTGAGTATCTTTCGGGGAAAAAGTTCATTCCGCTTCCGGTCGAGCGCCGAAAAAATGATGGCCGTTTTATTGAAATTAAAGGGGCAAAGGAAAATAACCTGAAGAATGTCAGTGTCAAAATTCCACTCGGTACTTTCATTTCTGTCACAGGTGTTTCCGGATCAGGGAAAAGTACATTAATCAACGAAATTCTTCATAAATCCTTGGCGCAAAAGCTCAATAGAGCGAAGACAAAGCCTGGGGAGCATAAGGAAATAAAGGGGATTGAGCACTTAGATAAAGTCATCGATATTGACCAATCGCCAATTGGCCGGACACCGCGCTCAAACCCAGCTACCTATACGGGTGTGTTCGATGATATTCGTGATGTCTTTTCAGTAACAAATGAAGCAAAGGTCCGCGGCTATAAAAAAGGACGTTTTAGCTTTAACGTAAAAGGCGGACGCTGTGAAGCTTGCCGTGGAGATGGAATCATCAAAATTGAAATGCATTTCCTGCCTGATGTATATGTCCCATGCGAGGTTTGTCATGGCAAACGATATAATCGGGAGACGCTGGAAGTTCAATATAAAGGAAAAAACATTTCTGAAATTCTCGACATGACTGTGGAGGATGCGGTCGTGTTTTTCGAAAATATACCAAAAATCAGCCGTAAGCTCCAAACGATTTATGATGTTGGACTTGGCTATGTAAAGCTCGGGCAGCCTGCCACCACTCTTTCCGGTGGTGAGGCTCAGCGTGTCAAGCTTGCCTCTGAACTGCATCGCCGTTCAACTGGGCGATCGCTCTATATTCTGGATGAGCCGACTACTGGTCTGCATGTTGATGATATTTCTCGCTTGCTCGTTGTCCTGCAGCGTCTCGTGGAAAACGGAGATACCGTTTTAGTCATTGAACATAATTTAGATGTCATTAAAGCGGCAGATTATATCATCGATCTCGGACCAGAGGGCGGAGACAAAGGCGGAACGATCATCGCCACCGGTACTCCTGAACAGGTAGCCGAAGCTCCAGCATCCTATACAGGAAAATATCTAAAACCCATCTTAGAACGCGATCGACTAAGAATGCAAAAGCAAATTGAAGAGAAGGAAGCTAGTGTATCGAACGTATAATATAATTTAGGATGCAGCACTGTGTGAACAGTGCTGTTTTTTATTCCAATGATAACGCATTGTAATCCAATAGAAACGTTCGTGTAAATCTATTCCGTTATAATGGGGACAAGGACAACTCTATCCGTAAAAAAATATATTGAGGAGGGTTAACTTGGAAGCATATTTGGAGAAATCTTTAGAAGAGTGGAAAGAGGATATTTCGGAAGTTCTTGACCAGATCAATCTAGAGTATGAAGAAATCATGAAGGAATTAAAGGTTTATACGTATAAATATGGCATCACAAAGCAGGTCATCCAATCGACTGTGAACGATGAAATCATTGAAAATATCCGTGAAAGATATCATAAGCCATTTGAAGAAAAATATAACGAGCTACGAGAGTACATAAAGGATCTAGATGAAAAACGAAAGGTGTTTCAAATGTTTGTCCATAAGATTGATGAGGTAAAAAGAAAGGAAGCCCCTCGAATCGACTTAGTTGCGGCCTTTAAATAAAGTTAAACCTCAATCAATGGGAATACTTGCAGCAAGTTAATCTGCTATCATGAATTTGGAAAGCCGTCATAATTATAGACGGTTTTTTTTGTTTCATAAATGCAATCATATAGAAAGGACAAATAGAAAAATTTTTATAAATGAGTTTATAAAAAGTGAAACCTTCTCTATCTATTTTCGTAAATAGTGGGGAAGGAGCTGTTGGCAATGGAGACGAGTAAAGTATTATCAGGACTAAGCTATTTAAGTGTTTTGTTTGCAGGGATTCTTTTTCCGCTTGTTTTATTTTTTGCAACGGAGGATCAAAGAACGAAGTATCACGCGAAAAAGGCGTTTTTGTCCCATCTCATTTTGCTGATCCCGGTTCCAGTGATTGTTTACGCAGCGATTACACAGATAGGGATGAATCACTCAGAGTTTCCAATCCTGTTCATCGGGAGTGTCCTATTTACGGTTGTTCTTAGTCTCATTGTAGCAGTTTGGAATATAATTAAAGGCATCCAGATTTTTACGGGAAACGCTTTTTAGCATAAAAATAAACATATTTAGCTGGAGGGATTGATATGCAAGCTGAACGCAAACGGATACTTAAAATGGTGGAAGATGGCAAGCTGACTGTGGATGAGGCTCTTTTTCTATTAGAAGAGCTTGAGAAAACAGGTAAATCAGCGGAAGGCAAGAAGGGTGACCTTTTTCAGGAGATTTCTACTGCTGTAAAATTTGACGAAGCGAAAAAAGAAGAGCCATTCAATTACAAGTTTCAATCTGCAAAGGATAAAATTTTGGATTTTGTAGACTCGGCCTTTAAAAAAATCAAGGACATGGATTTGGACTTTAACTTTGGTCAATCTGTAGAAATAACACATATATTCCAACAAGGGGATGTTTCCTTCAAGGATGTAGATGTGGATATTGCGAATGGAAAAATGGAGGTTCTGCCTTGGGACCAGAAGGACGTGCGAATTGAGTGCAAGGCGAAGGTGTACCGGGTAGAAACTCAGGAAGAAGCACGACGGAACTTTTTAAATGATGTTACTTTTGCGGTTGAGGGTCAAAAGCTTCGTTTTGCTACACAGCAAAAGTGGATGAAAGTAGATGCGGTTATTTATATTCCTCAAACGGAATATGATAAGGTAAAGATTCGCCTGTTTAATGGGTCCATCGACAGCCAGCAATTAACGGCAAATACCTTTAAAGCCAAAACGGCTAATGGAAAAATTTCAATTCAAAATATGAATGGCAAGTATACTGAAGTCGAAACGGCTAATGGACAAATTACTATTCAAAAGAGCCATATTGAACAAATTGAAGTCGAAACGCTGAATGGAGCAATCCATGTGGATGGCGCTTTTGAAAAAATCGATCTTCACTCTATTAATGGCGATGTTTTCTGCGCTGTTCAGGATGGTAAATGTGATGTCATTGATGCGAAGGCTGTGGCTGGGAAAATTGAATTGCAAGTTCCGAATCATTTAACAGTTAATGGAGAGTTAAAAACAAATTTCGGAAGCTTGCATGTCAATCTAGACGGGATCCAAATCGTTGAGGATAAAAGCGATGTGATTCAAAAAGTGCTTCGCTTCCAATCCGTAAACCAATCAGAGCAGTCTTTACGGCTAAAAGCTGAAACGAAAACAGGTGCCATTCATATCAATAAAGCAAAATCAGTTGATTTTTAAACATAGAGAGCTTAAATGACGGGGTGTTTTAATATGAGATGGGTTGCAGGAATATTAATTAATGCCATACTGTTTGTGGCGATAGCAGGTTTTTTAGATGAGTCCTTTTATGTATCAAGCTTCGGTGCAGCTGTTGGGGCAAGTGCGATCCTCTCGATATTAAATATCCTCGTTCGGCCGATTTTAATTATTTTAACATTGCCAGTCACCTTAGTAACGCTAGGGTTATTTCTGTTTGTGATCAATGCGGTCACGCTGATGATTACTGACGACATTATGGGAAGTTCATTTGAAATCGCGGGTTTTGGAACAGCTTTACTCATGGCCGTGATCATGTCCATAGCGAATTTAATCATTCAAAAAGCAGTGCTTGAGCCTGCTAAAGATAAGAAAAAGAAAGGCTGACTCATCTGTCAGCCTCTTTTCTTTATTCAAAATAAACGAACGGTGAATATCCAAGCTTTTTTAAAGCCTGTGCCAGTTCCTCTGCGTTTTTCTTGTCCTTGAAGGCACCGACCTGGACTTTATAAAGTCCATTTTTTGCTGAAGGCTGTTCCTTATTGGTGCTGTCACTGGTTTTTAATTTAAGGTTGTATTGATCTGTGAGAGCCTTTACGATTGCCTCGGCACAGGTTTTCCGGTAAGTTTCGGTCTGCAATAAGGAAGCTTCTTGACGGTTTGTCATAAAACCACATTCCGTTAAGACAGCCGTCATATTAGTTTCCCTGAGAACGTGAAAATCGGCAGTTTTGACCCCGCGATCGCTTAATCCTGTGGCAATCACTAAATTCTTTTGGATTTTCTGAGCGAGTTCATAGGCATCCTTAGGCTTTCCAATATTCACATAGGTTTCAATCCCATTTGCTGCATTCCAAGTCGTTCCATAGGCATTTGCATGAATCGCCACATATACATCGACTTCTAACTCATTCGCTTGATCTGTCCGCTCTTGAAGAGGGACATCCAGATTGTCTGAGTGTGCAAAATAAACAGTGGTATTTTGATAGGTTTCTAGCAGAGGCCGTGCATAATTGGCTACAGCCCTTGTAAATTCATACTCCTGCATACCATCCGGGCTGCGTTTTCCAGCCGTATTAAATCCATGACCAGCATCCAGCATTATTTTCATTTCGCTGCTCCTTTCTATTTTTTCTCGAAACTGCTGTATTCTGTAAAAATTAAGCTATCTACCCTTATAATATGAATGAAAGCTTGAAAAGGACATGGGTGCAGGGGAAAACAGAAAAAGAGACAGCATCATATGCCATCTCTTCAAGATGTTTATCACAGATTAAGAAGCTGTAAATCCCCACTGATAGAAGTTTTACTTTATACAAATTTTAATGCTTCGTCATCAGCAATAATGGTGAAATTCGGGTGGTTCTTAAGCGCTGAGGCAGGAATACTTTCATCAATCTCCCCGCTTATCAACTGGCTAATCGCTTTGGCTTTGGACTTTCCTGAAGCAAGCAGAATAATTTCTTTACTAGCCATAATCGTAGCAATTCCCATCGTAACGGCATGAGTAGGAACTTCCTCAAGAGAATTAAAAAATCTTGCATTCGCTTGCCGCGTATTTTCCTCAAGCTCAATCATATGGGTTTTACTAGTAAACGGTGTACCGGGTTCATTAAAACCGATATGCCCATTTTCTCCGATGCCAAGCAACTGTAATCCTATTCCTCCAAAGGATTCAATCAAAGCCTCATATTTTGCACATTCTTCATGCAAATTCTCTGCCATCCCATTTGGCAGATGTGTTTGGGAAGGCGGGATGTCAATATGGTCCAAAAGCTGTTCCTTCATAAAAAAGTGGTAGCTATTCGGATCATGTTCATCAATTCCAACATACTCGTCCAGATTGACGGTTAATATTTTTTTATAGGAAGTCTGGTTTTGCACATGGTCCTCGATTAGCTTTTGGTAAACCCCTTTTGGTGTACTGCCAGTTGCAAGACCAAGTGTGATTTCAGGATTATTTCGGATTCGGTCAATCATGATTTCCGCTGCTTTCAAGCTCATTTCTTTATAGCTGGTGGTTCTGATAATTTTCATTCGGTTCCTCCTTAGGTGTCATTCATTCTTATTCCATATTCTTGATTCTGTTATTACTAGGAAGGCTGCCACCAAGAATAGCTTTCATTCATCATATTTTTGAAATTTTTTATAAAAAATCAAAATACTATCGTGGATCATATTCATTTTATTATAAAATCATTTATATCATGCTGTCTATTTTGAAATGGAAAAATGAGCGCGAACAGGCGCATTTTTTTCTCGTGTTTCAGATTGTAGAATTTGGTTCTTTATTAAAAAGTGCTAAAATAGATGATATGCTAAAAATTTCTCACCATATGTAACTGAATTTCTGAACAAGACGATGTAGGATAGCTAATTTTTATTGTAGTAATGGGGGTTACATGCATGGCAGCTCCAGCTCCACCCCTTTTCAATAGGAGGTAATGGGAATGGCAAAGGTCTGTACTAAAGACATTGTAGATAAATTTGGCCTTGAGTTAATTAGCGGGGAAGAGGGGATCAACCGGCCGATTACTACGAGTGATATTTCCAGGCCCGGTATTGAAGTAGCGGGATATTTCGAATTCTATCCGGCAGATAGAATACAGTTGATTGGAAAAACAGAGCTCACATTCACTGAAAAGTTAAGAGTGATCGATCGTCAGCTTCGCTTTGAACGGTTATGCACCGACATTACACCTGGGATTATCATCTCAAGAGGCCTTGAGGTTCCTGAAGAGTTAATTGTCGCTTCAAAGCGCGAATCAGTCCCCCTCTTAAGAACGACCCAAAAAACAACGAGATTTTCTAGTTTGCTGACGAATTATCTGGAAAGTAAACTGGCTCCGACAACTGCCGTCCATGGCGTACTTGTCGATGTGTACGGGGTTGGAGTGCTCATTACAGGGAAGAGCGGGGTCGGTAAAAGCGAAACGGCCTTAGAGCTTGTAAAACGCGGACATCGGTTAGTGGCTGATGACTGTGTGGAAATTAGACAGGAGGATGAATATACCCTTGTCGGCACTTCACCAGAACTAATCGAGCATTTACTGGAAATTCGCGGTCTTGGGATTATTAATGTGATGACATTGTTTGGGGCTGGGGCTGTTCTAAGCAATAAACGAATCTCGATCGTGATGGACCTAGAGATATGGGATTCAAAAAAGCAATATGAACGGCTTGGGCTGGATGAAGACAAAATGAAAATCATTGATATGGACGTTCCCAAGATTACGATTCCGGTTCGCCCTGGACGAAACCTGGCAGTTATTATTGAAGTGGCAGCGATGAATTACCGCTTGAAACGCATGGGCGTTAATGCCGCAGAGCAATTCAGTAGTCGCCTCGCAGACGTCATGGATGACAGCAAAGAATAAGCTTAGGTGCGAGGCACCGTTCGTGGACAATTTGATGGATTTGTATTTTTTCTCGGGTGGACATGTTTGTAAAAATGCGCCACCTAAAGGATTACCGCACTTATTAAGTTTTGGTTAGAAAAAATTGAACTATAAAGGAGCAATGACTATGGAATCAATGATACAGCCGCTTAACCCGATTGCGATTTCTCTAGGGCCGCTTGAGATTCGCTGGTACGGGATTATTATCGGTGTCGGCATTGCCTTAGCCTTAATTCTAGTAATGAGGGAAGCAGAGAAAAGGGGAATGCAGAAGGACCTATTTGCAGATTTAATGCTTTTTGCCATTCCGATTGCGATTATATCGGCACGAATCTACTATGTTATTTTTCAATGGGGCTATTATAGTCAAAACCCAGGCGACATAGTGAAAATATGGGAAGGTGGCATTGCTATTCACGGAGCCTTGATTGGAGCTGTGATCACCGCCTACGTATTTGCCAAAAAGCGAAATGTTTCATTTTGGAAGCTCGCGGATATTGCGGCCCCTAGTATTATATTAGGGCAGGCTATTGGCAGATGGGGAAACTTTATGAACCAGGAAGCCCATGGCGGAGAAGTGACTCGATCTTTCCTTGAAGGCTTGCACCTGCCGGAATTCATCATTAATCAAATGTATATTAATGGAACTTACTATCATCCTACTTTTTTATATGAATCGCTTTGGAACTTTGCCGGATTTGCTATCCTCTTGTTATTAAGAAGAGTCAATCTGCGCCGCGGGGAGCTTTTTCTCAGCTATGTCATCTGGTATTCAATCGGCCGCTTTTTTGTCGAGGGCCTGCGGACAGACAGTTTAATGCTCACTGAGCAGCTGAGAGTGGCACAAACTATTTCCATTGTCCTTATCGTGGGTGCCATTATTTTACTAGTATTAAGACGGATGAAAGGTTATGCAAAAGTGCGTTATTTAGACAATGGTGCATAACGTTATTAAAGGTATAGTCGGAAAAAAATCGGACCTGATGCTATAAGTTTTAATTCGACCAATTTATTTGCGAAAGCGGCTTATATATTTGCGGAAGTAACCGATTTATTTGCGAAAGTAACTGTAATCAAAGAAAAAGGAGAAAAGAAATGTTGCTTGAATCGTCCAAAAAGGGGATAAAGGCCGGCTTAAAGACAACTTGGACGTTGGGGAAAGTTATCTTTCCTGTCACATTAATTGTCGCCATTCTGCAGCACACCCCTGTCCTGCCATGGATCATAAAGCTGATTACGCCGCTGATGAATCTTATTGGCTTGCCAGGTGATGCAGCGATTCCTCTCGTTTTGGGGAATATGCTGAATCTCTTCGCTGGAATTGGAGCCATATTAACATTGGATTTAACAGTCAAGGAAGTATTTATTATTGCTGTAATGCTGTCCTTTTCTCATAACCTGCTGATTGAGTCCAGTGTAGCGGCGAAAGTTGGTGTGAAGCTCTGGATCATTGTGGCTGTTAGAGTTGGATTAGCCATCATTTCTGCCATCGCCATTAATTTAGTTTGGCAAGGTGGTTCGGAAATAGCGAAATATGGGATGATTCCGGTTAAGGAAGAGGAGCTTTCGGGCTGGACAGCCATTCTGCTGGATGCCCTGCAAAAGGCGGGACTAGGCATATTGCAGCTTGCCATCATTGTCATTCCGCTCATGATTGTTATTCAATTTTTGAAGGATTTAAACTGGCTGGCTGTTTTTTCAAAATGGATGGCGCCTGTCACGAAAGCGCTAGGGATGAAAGAAAACACCTCAACCACGCTAGCTGCTGGATTATTATTCGGTCTTGCCTTCGGAGCGGGAGTTATGATTCAGGCGGTAAAAGAGGACGGGGTCAGCAAAAAGGATGTAACGATTGCATTTATATTCCTGGTCGCCTGTCATGCCGTTGTGGAAGATACGTTGATATTTGTTCCGCTCGGCATACCGGTGCTTCCCCATCTGCTCATTCGCTTAGGGGTTGCCATTTTATTAACATTAATTGTTTCATTCATCTGGAACCGAATAGATTTGGAAAAAAGAAAGGAAACCGTATATGAGCACTCAAGTTAATACAATCTTATTTGATTTAGATGGGACATTAATCGATACAAATGAACTAATCATATCTTCTTTTTTACATGTGTTAGGAAGCTATTATCCGGATCGCTATAAGCGGGAGGATGTATTGCCTTTCATGGGACCGACACTTAGGGAAACATTTGAATCGGTTAATCCGGAAAAAGTGGAGGAAATGATTGAAGCTTACAAGGATTTCAATATCACGAATCATGACCTGCTTGTAAAGGAATTTCCGGGCGTCTTTGAAACGATTCGCACTTTAAAGGAAGCAGGCTACAAAATCGGGATTGTCACTACGAAGGGGATGATAACGGTAAAAATGGGCCTTGCTCTAACAAAGCTCGATCAATTTTTCGATGTGGTCGTTGCTTTAGATCATGTTCAAAATCCGAAGCCTGATCCGGAGCCGATTTTAAAAGCATTAGAACAGCTCCAAGCAAATCCAGAAGAAGCGATGATGGTTGGCGATAATTCCCATGATATTTTAGGAGGGAAAAATGCGGGCACCCAAACTGTTGGCGTTGCGTGGAGTTTAAAAGGGAAACAGTTTTTAGAAGGATTTGATCCAGATTATCTAATAGATCATATGGAAGATTTACTCGATATTTTAAAGGTTAATAAAGGATGAGGGGAACGGAACGCTTTCCAGTAGAGGGAGGCAATTCCCTTTGGCATGTGTATAAAACCGTTCCATTCTGGAAGGTAGTGAAAAACTTCGCTGTCATTCAGCTAGCTCGCTACACCCCTTTCTTGGGGATGAAAAATTGGCTTTATCGCACCTTTCTGAAAATGAAGGTTGGTGAACAGACGTCATTTGCCCTCATGGTGATGCTTGACGTTATGTTCCCCGAAAAAATCAGTGTCGGCAGGAACACGGTTATCGGCTACAACACAACGATTCTCGCACACGAATATTTGATTAAAGAATATAGACTGGGGCCGGTGGAAATTGGCAGTGAAGTGATGATCGGTGCCAATTCCACGATCCTGCCTGGCATCAAAATTGGAGACGGCGCCATCGTCTCAGCCGGCACACTAGTGCACAAGGATGTACCTGCTGGCTCCTTCGTCGGCGGAAATCCCATGCGGATTATCTATACACCGGAAGAAATGGAAAAACGGTGGGCAGACGATCCGATCTATGGGGGAATAAAATAAGTGAAAAATGCTCCGGTAAGCCTTTATGGCTGCCGGAGCTTTTTATTGTCAGTAATAGAACAGCCTTTAATCCAGATTGTCCTATGTACCGCTACTTTAACGCTTTACCGAGATAACGATAAAGGTATTAGCTGAAAGCTTTTACAACTGTTTGTAAGCATCAAATTGACTCCTTTAATGAATGGAAAAGGTAATTAAATAAATAAATTAAAAAAGTTTTTTATACGATGAGTAATAGAATAGCAAAAAAGAAAATATATTCGTTTAAGTATTGTTATTGGTTTTGTGTAAAAAATCGCCTTCCTAGTTAGAAAGCTAGGCTCTCAATTTAGGGAGTAAAAAAATCTATTCGCAGGATAAATTTCGACAAACCATTTTACTCACATATGTCATAATTATTAAAAGATTTGGCATATTCATAATATTTGTGACGTTATAATAAAATAAGAAATTTAAAGTAGGTGTGAATATGAGTAAAAAACCTATTCTTCAAATAAAGGATTTAAAGGTATCGTTTCAAACAGGAAAAAAGTTTGTACCAGCAATTGATGGAGTCAGTTTCGAATTGAACGAGGGTGAGATTTTAGGAATTGTTGGAGAATCAGGAAGCGGGAAAAGTGTAACCTCATTAACAACGATGGGATTGATTCCTTCTCCTCCGGGTAAAATTGAAAACGGCGAAATTATTTTTGAAGGAAAGGATTTAAAAAATATCTCTGAAAAAGAATGGAGAAAAATCCGCGGGAATCAAATTTCGATGATTTTTCAGGAGCCAATGACTTCACTGAATCCCCTTTTTACAATTGGAAACCAGTTAATGGAGGCTATTCGTTTACATACTGCAACATCAAAAAGTGCGGCAAAGGCTAGAAGCATAGAACTGCTTAAGCTTGTTGGAATCCCAAGAGCGGAAGGAATTATCTCTGAGTATCCGCATCAGTTATCTGGCGGAATGAGACAAAGAGTGATGATTGCGATGGCGATGGCCTGCAATCCGAGGGTGTTAATTGCGGACGAGCCGACAACTGCTCTTGATGTAACAATCCAGGCACAAATTCTTGCGCTTATGAAGGATTTAAACGAAAAAACTAACACATCTATCATTCTCATCACTCACGATTTAGGTGTAGTTGCAGAAATTTGTGAACGAGTGATAGTAATGTACTCAGGCCAAATCGTTGAGCAGGGGGATGTTCGAACGATTTTGAAGAATCCTCAGCATCCATATACGAAGGGTCTGTTGAAATCAGTGCCTGATTTAAGAGGAAAGAAAGATCGCCTTTATAGTATTCCAGGAAATGTACCGACACCCGGAACGGTTCATAAAGGATGTAGGTTTGCGGCAAGGTGTTCGGAGGTATTTGACCGCTGCCATGAAGAATCCCCTGAATTAAATATAATGGAGACGGATGGGCATAAGGTCCGGTGTTTACTACATACATTGAGGGAGAGGAGTGATGAACATGTCGGAGTTACTTCTTGAGGTAAATGGCCTGAAAAAGTATTTCCCGATAACGGGGGGGATATTAGGCAGGAAAAAGGGAGAAGTGAAGGCTGTCGATGATGTTTCTTTTTATGTGAATAAGGGAGAGACTCTTGGAATCGTTGGTGAAAGCGGTTGCGGGAAATCGACAACAGGAAGGCTGCTCATGCGATTAATAGAAGCAAGCGACGGCAGGGTTGTTTTCGAAGATAAAGAGATTACAAGTATGAGTAAATCAGAACTTAGAAAGACACGCAGGGATATCCAAATGGTATTCCAAGACCCATATGCATCATTGAATCCGCGCCATTCAATTGAGCAGATATTAGAGGAACCATTAATTGTACATGGCATCGGTACGAAAGAGGAACGAAAAAAGCAAGTTAAGGAGATGCTTGAAGTTGTGGGCTTGAGCAGCTACCATGCGAAAAGATACCCGCACCAGTTCAGCGGTGGGCAGCGCCAGCGGATTGGAATTGCTAAAGCTCTTATGACAAAGCCCAAGCTTATTATCGCAGACGAGCCTGTTTCAGCACTCGATGTTTCGATCCAAGCCCAAGTTCTTAACTTAATGAAAGATATCCAAAAGGAATTTCAGCTTACATATATATTTATCGCCCACGATTTAGGAGTTGTCCGACATATTAGCAACCGGGTTGGTGTGATGTATTTAGGTAGATTAATAGAGTTGGCCGAAAGTGAAGAGCTGTATGAGAATCCGAAGCATCCCTATACACAGGCGCTTCTTTCTGCGGTTCCTATACCGGATCCTGATATGAAGAGGGAAACAATATTAATTCAGGGTGAGCTTCCAAGCCCTTCAAATCCGCCATCAGGATGTGCATTCCATACTCGGTGTGCACAGTGTATGGATATATGTAAAACGACTAGACCAGAGGAACACAATCTAAACGGTCATTATGTTGCATGTCACTTGTATAACAAGTAGCAAGCAGCACTTATGATATAAAAAAAAAATGGGGGAAAATGCACATGAGGACAAAGACTTTCAAAATGCTGCTGATTTCTATATTAGCCATTAGTATGTTTCTAGTTGGCTGCAGCGGCAAATCAAATGAACCTGCTGGAAGCACTAACAGCACTAACAGCACTGACAGCGGTGACAGCGGCAGCAGCGAATCCGCGAAAAAAGACACACTCGTTTATGGACGTAGCGGAGATTCTACTTCTCTTGATCCAATCTCAACAACAGAAGGTGAAACATTCAAAGTAACAGAAAATATCTTTGAAACATTATTGGAGTATGGCGATCAAGATACTACGGTTAATCCAGGGCTTGCAGAAGAATGGTCAGTTACTGATGACGGTTTATCTTACACTTTTAAACTTCGCAAAGGTGTAAAATTCCATGATGGCACTGACTTTAATGCAGAAGCGGTTGTATTTAACTTTAACCGCTGGATGAATGGGAATGAGGAGAGCTTCCCGTACTACTCAATGTTTGGCGGATATAAAGGTGAAGAGGGACATGTTATTAAAGAAGTGAAGGCTGTTGATGATTATACTGTTCAATTTGATCTAACTAGACCACAGGCTCCGTTCCTTAAGAACATTGCGATGTCACCGTTTGGCATGGCGAGTCCTGCAGCTGTTGAAAAGTATGGAGATAAATTCAGAGAAAATCCAGTTGGAACTGGTCCGTTTAAATTCGTTGAATGGAAGCAAAATGATAGGATTACAATTGAAAAGAATACAGAATACTGGAAAGATGGCTATCCAAAGCTAAATAAAGTTATCTTCCGTGTAATTCCAGAAAACACTGCTCGTCTGAACGCTCTTGCAATAGGCGAGATTGACTTAATGGATGGTCTTAATAATTCAGATGAAGCAACTGTATTAGGTAATGACAATTTACAAATTATCGAACGCCCATCTATGAATGTTGGGTATATCGGTTTAACCACAAATCGCAAACCATTCGATAATAAGCTTGTTCGTCAAGCTATTAACCATGCAGTTGATAAGCAATCGATTATTGACGCGTTCTATGGAGGAAAGGCAGACGCGGCAGTTAATCCAATGCCATCTTCAATTGAAGGCTACAATGATGCAATCGAACCATACCCATATGATTTAGAAAAAGCAAAAGCTTTGTTGAAAGAAGCAGGTTATGAAAATGGCTTTGAAATCGATCTATGGGCAATGCCTGTAGCACGTCCATATATGCCTGAGGCACAAAAGGTTGCTGAGCTTATTCAAGAAAGCTTAAGCAAAATCGGTGTTAAAGCTAATATCCAATCTGTTGAGTGGGCAACGTATTTAGACAAAGCGTCAAAAGGTGAGTTTGATATGTTCATGCTTGGCTGGACAGGGGACAATGGGGATCCAGACAACTTCCTTTATACTTTGCTAGACAAAGATAGCATCGGAAGCAATAACTATTCTTATTACAGCAATGATGAGCTTCATGATATTTTGATTCAAGCTCAAACAGAGCCTGAACAAGAAAAGCGTAATGAATTATACAGAAAAGCGCAAGAAATCATCCATGATGATGCACCATGGGTTCCGCTCGTACACTCTACGCCATTATTAGCAGCTGCGAAAGACGTGGCAAATTACTTGCCGCATCCAACTGGCTCTGAAGCATTAACAAACGTGGAATTTAAATAATAATCATAAAATGGGGAGGGAATTTTCCCTCCTTATTTTAGTAATAAAAGAGGTGACAACAAATGCTTACATATACGGTACGCCGTGTTTTTTCATTAATACCTGTATTATTTGGAATGACACTCATTGTTTTTGCCATTATTCATGCAATTCCAGGTAACCCTGCACAAATCATTCTTGGACAAAGGGCAACGAAGGAGTCAATCGCGGTATTAACGAAAGAACTAGGCTTGGACAGGCCCTGGTACTTACAATATTTTGATTATCTTAATAACCTGTTACATGGTGACCTAGGAACCTCACTAAGGACAAGGGGGCCCATAAACGAGGAAATATGGCCGTTCTTGGCAGCGACGTTTGAGTTAACACTTGTTGCTATGATTATTGCCGTTTTTATTGGTGTGAATGCAGGGATTATCAGTGCTTGGTTCTCGAAATCATGGTTTGATTACGTTGCAATGGTCTTTGCACTTATTGGGGTATCCATGCCGATCTTTTGGCTGGGGTTAATGATGCAATGGGGATTTTCTAACGAATTAGGATGGTTTCCAACAACAGGAAGAGAGAATGTAAGGGACCCAGTATCCTCCATTACCAATTTGTATTTAATTGATACGTTAATTCAAGGAAGATTTGATCAGTTTACAACAGTTTTAAAACATCTAACCTTGCCGAGTCTTGCTCTTGCGACTATACCGATGGCTATTATTGCAAGAATGACGCGTGCCACGATGCTTGAGGTTATGAAATCCGATTACATTCGTACGGCTAGAGCCAAAGGTTTAAGAATGTTCTGGGTCGTTTATAAGCATTCATTAATAAATGCGGTCATTCCAGTTCTAACTGTAATTGGTTTGCAAACAGGGCTGCTTTTAGGCGGAGCGATTTTAACGGAAACGATATTTGGCTGGCCTGGCATTGGCCGGTATTTATATGATGCAATCGGGTACAGAGATTATCCAGTTATCCAGTCAGGTATATTAGTGATTGCAGCCATTTTTGTTTTGATAAACTTAATCGTTGATCTGTTATATGCAGTCGTTGATCCAAGAATTAAATATACCAAATAGGAGGGATTGTTAATGGCTGAACTTGCAAAAAATGCGGCAAATACTACGCCAGTTGCTTCTGAAGAAAAGCTCATTCCTCCTTGGAAGGAAGCTTGGCTGTCATTTTGTAAAAACCGATTGGCTTTAGTTGGTTTAGGAATTGTTATCTTTTTTGTTATTTTAGCGATTATTGCTCCTTATATAGCTCCGTATAGCTTTAGGGACCAGGTTATAGCAGAGAGAATGCAAGCCCCCTCTAGCAAGCATTGGTTTGGCACTGATGATTTCGGCCGGGATATTTTTTCACGTGTTCTATATGGAGCAAGAATCTCCCTTTGGGTAGGATTTTTCTCTGTGTTAGGGTCGGTCTTTTTCGGGACCATTCTTGGAATTATCGCTGGTTATTATGGTCGTTGGGTAGACGCCATTATTTCAAGAATTTTTGATATAATGCTTGCGTTTCCGAGCATTTTATTGGCCATTGCAGTAGTGTCAATTTTAGGCCCATCTTTACAAAATGCGCTAATCGCAATTGCGGTTATTAACATCCCGAACTTCGGAAGACTTGTTCGGTCAAAGGTGCTAAGCGTGAAGCAAGATGAATATATTATGGCAGCACGTGCAGTAGGGATGAAGGATACTCGAATTCTTTTTCGTCATATTTTGCCGAATAGTATTTCCCCTGTTATCGTTCAAGCAACACTTGCGATTGCCACTGCTATTATAGAGGCTGCTGCATTAGGATTCCTTGGAATGGGCGCGCTGGCTCCAACACCAGAGTGGGGGAAAATGCTTGCCGATTCTAAAAACTATATCACACAAGCACCTTGGACATTAATTTTCCCAGGGCTGGCTATTATGCTGACTGTATTAGGATTCAACCTGATGGGAGATGGACTTCGAGATGCCCTCGATCCGAAAATGAAGCAATAAGATGGGGACTCTATTAGAGAGTCTCTATTTTTTTGTACAAAAATCCTGCTTCAATTTTCGATATTGCTCGAAAATTATAGTTATTAAATGGTTGACGTAAGTAATTATAAGCGATAAAATAATCTTTAACTTACTACCATATTAGCGAACTAAAGCATTTAGCTATTTAAGATACGAGGTGAACGGATTTGAGCCGCTTGTTTATGTTTGAAAAGCCCTTAGGGATGAGAGATACATTGCCAGATTTGTTTAATCGAAAACGGAAGGTAAGAGCTTCGATTGAAGAGGAAATGGAGCGCTGGGGCTACCAGTTTATTGAAACTCCAACACTAGAATACTATGAAACAGTAGGATCAGCTTCAGCGATATTAGATCAGCAATTATTTAAACTGCTGGATCAAGAAGGGCACACACTTGTCCTTCGCCCAGATATGACAGCTCCGATTGCGCGAGTAGCCGCTTCGCGTTTGTTAAAAAATGATTTGCCTATCCGCCTTGCTTATTCAGCCAATGTGTTTCGCGCCCAGCAAAGAGAGGGCGGACGGCCGGCGGAATTTGAACAAATTGGGGTAGAATGCATTGGCGATTATACGATTAGTGCTGATGCAGAAGGGCTCGCTTTAATTATAAGTTCCTTACAGGAAGCTGGGCTTGAGGATTTTCAGCTTTCTGTTGGGCATATCGGATTGACCCGCACTCTTTTTCTGCAAATCTTAGGAACAGAGGAAAGAGTTGATGCGTTGACAAGATTCTTATATGAGAAAAACTATGTTGGCTACCGGGAGCATGTGAAGGGACTCGGTCTCTCATCGATTGATAAGCAACGGCTGCTAGATTTTCTAAAGCTAAGAGGCGGAGCAGAAGTGATTGAAATGGCTTATAGCCTCCTTGAGAATGACTTGGGCAGAAAGGATGTTCTTCAGCTCCAGCAGTTATATGAAATGATGGATGACTATGGGCTCGTGGAAAAGGTGAAATTTGATTTAACACTTGTGAGTCATATGAGCTATTATACGGGAATCCTTTTCGAGGTATATGCGGGTAATGTTGGTTTTCCGATTGCTAGCGGCGGCCGTTATGATCAATTACTGCAAAAATTCGGGAAGGCAACCGGAGCGACTGGCTTTGCCATACGAATTGACCGCCTGCTTGAGGCCCTTAAGGACGAAGAAATGGAGCCACAAGCCACTTGTATATTATTTAGTCCGGAACGGCGGAAGGAAGCTTATCAAGTTGCTAAGGAGCAGAGAAGCATTGGAAAAAGAGTAGTTTTACAAGATATCAATGGGGTGAAGGACATTGATCAATGTACGAATCAATATGAAGACATCACCTTTTTAGTCGGCAAAGCGGGGAGGGAGACAGGAATATGAAGGATGCTTTAACCATCGCTATGCCAAAGGGGAGAATTTTTGAAGACGCGGTTGAACTGCTTCGCCAAGCTGGATTTCGTCTCCCCCCAGAGTTTGATGATTCAAGAAAACTGATTATTGATGTGCCGGAAGAAAGCTTTCGGTTTATTTTAGCAAAGCCTATGGATGTCCCAACCTATGTAGAGCATGGGGTCGCTGACCTTGGGATTGCGGGGAAGGATGTCATGCTTGAGGAAGAGCGTGATGTTTACGAGTTGCTTGATTTGAAAATAAGTGCGTGCTACCTCGCTGTGGCAGGCGTCCCAAACACGAAAATGAATAACGTAGCCCCTAAGGTGGCAACGAAATACCCGAATGTCGCGGCAGCTTATTTCCGTGAGCAAGGGGAGCAGGTTGAAATTATTAAGCTGAACGGGTCGATTGAACTGGCGCCATTAATTGGCTTAGCAGACCGGATTGTTGATATTGTTTCAACGGGGAGAACGTTAAAGGAAAACGGCCTGATTGAATATGAGCGGATAGTCGACATCACCTCCAGATTAATCGTCAATCCAGCAAGCTTTCGAATGAAGGATAATCGGATCAGTGAGCTTGTCGAACGTTTAAGTGAAGTGAAAAGATTGCAGAGCTTTGATGCCCTCTAAGGAGTGAAACGAATGCGGATTTTGAAAATAAATGAAGGTGTGTCCATCAAAAGGTCTGTCGATAGCGGAACAGAAGAACAGCGGGCGATTGTGAAGGGCATTATTGAGCAGGTTCGAGCAGATGGAGATGCCGCATTATCAGCCTTTACGGAAAAATTCGATGGGATCACCTTAACTCATTTTGCTGTTACGGAGGATGAAAAAAGGGAAGCTTATGAAGAAATAGATGATCGGATTTTGGGAATAATCCGAGAGGCTGCGGCAAATATTCGGTCTTTTCACGAAAAACAGCTGCGCCCATCATGGATGACAACCGAAGAAAATGGTACGGTTCTTGGACAAAAGGTAACTCCGCTAGATTCAGTTGGCCTATACGTGCCAGGCGGAACAGCTGCTTATCCATCCTCAGTGCTCATGAACGTGCTGCCTGCCAAGGTTGCAGGGGTCAAACGAATTGTTATCACTTCTCCCCCTGATAAAAAAACAGGGAAGCTTCCGCCAGCGGTTCTAGTAGCTGCTCAGGAGGTTGGAGCAGAGGAGATTTATAAAGTGGGCGGTGCTCAAGCTGTTGCGGCATTGGCTTATGGAACGGAAACGATTGCACCTGTAGATAAAATCACGGGGCCAGGAAATATATTTGTTGCCTTGGCGAAACGGGAAGTGTTTGGCGATGTCGATATTGATATGATCGCGGGCCCAAGTGAAATTGCGATTTTAGCAGATGATACGGCAAAACCAGATGAAATGGCAGCCGATTTATTATCGCAGGCCGAGCATGATGCGTTTTCCTGCAGTGTCCTCGTCACCCCATCAGAGAGCTTGGCAAAGGCTGTTTCAGCTGAAGTGGAGAAGCAATTGGCTTCACTGCCTCGTCAGGAAATCGCTGCACAATCGATTGAAAATTTCGGAGCGATTTATGTGGCAGAAACAATGGAAGAAGCAGTTGAAACGATTAATAGCCTTGCTCCCGAGCATTTAGAAATTGTAACGGAAAATCCGCTCGAGCTTCTAGGAAAAATCAGACATGCAGGAGCGATTTTTCTCGGACGCTTTAGTCCTGAACCTGTTGGTGATTACTTCGCCGGCCCTAATCATGTATTGCCAACAAACGGCACAGCCCGTTTTTCCAGTCCGCTTAATGTAGAAGATTTTCAGAAGAAATCCAGCATTGTTTATTACAGTGAAAAAGCCCTAAAAGAAAACGGGGAAAAAATCTCGGCATTTGCCCGGCTTGAAGGCCTCGAAGCCCATGCACGCGCAATTGATATAAGATTGAAGAAATAAAGGTCAGGGGGGAGTCCCTTGTCCTAGGTTTATCACAAATCGGGACAGAAGAAGTTCAAAACGCCCTTCCGTATAGAAAACGAGTTGTGAAGGTAGTTATAAAAGGTTCAAAACGCCCTTCCGTACAAAAAATTGATCGTGAAGGTAGTTATAAAAGGTTTAAAACGCCCTTCCGCACAGAAAGTCAGTCGTGAAGGTAGTTATAAAATCACCCCAAGTCCCGCCAGGAGGAGAAAACATGACAAGAACTTCAGAAATTAAAAGGAAAACGAATGAAACGGACATATATTTGGCTTTTAATATTGATGGGCAGGGAGCTAGCAAGCTGGAAACGGGAGTCCCGTTTTTGACGCATATGCTTGACCTTTTTTCAAAGCATGGGCAATTTGATTTAACAGTCGATGCAAAAGGTGATATTGAAGTGGATGATCACCATACAACAGAAGACATCGGCATTTGCCTTGGACAAGTATTAAGGGAAGCTCTTGGCGACAAAAAAGGAATTAAACGATATGGAAATGCGTTTGTGCCGATGGATGAAGCGCTGGCGCAGGTGGTCATTGATCTAAGTAATCGCCCACACCTCGAAATGAGAGCGGAGTTTCCAAGCCAAAAGGTGGGCTCCTTTGATACAGAGCTTGTGCATGAATTCCTATGGAAGCTTGCCCTTGAAGCAAGAATGAATCTGCATGTGATTGTTCACTATGGTCAAAATACACATCATATAATTGAAGCGATTTTTAAAGCATTAGGACGAGCTTTACATGAGGCGACAACGATTGACCCTAACATTAAAGGAGTGCCATCTACGAAAGGGCTGTTGTAAATGATCGGGATTATTGACTATGGAATGGGTAATCTCTTTAGTGTCAGCAAGGCACTTGAGCGATTAGACACCTCTTACTTTATTTCTGAAAAAAGAGGAGAACTGCAAAAGGCAGATGGGCTGATTCTTCCTGGTGTAGGCTCCTTTAAAGATGCGATGGAGCTTTTAGAAAGATTGGAATTAGCGAGCATGATAAAAGAATACGTACAGCTTGGGAAACCGCTGCTTGGGATTTGTTTAGGCATGCAGCTATTATTTGAAGAAAGTGAAGAGAACGGGCTGACAAAGGGGCTTCAGCTGCTGCCGGGTTCTGTGAGAAGATTTCCTGGAGTTTCAGAGGACGGAGTGCCGTATAAAGTCCCGCATATGGGCTGGAATCGTCTTACTTTTGTTCAGCCATCGCCGCTTCTTCAATCAGTACATGAAAATTTTGCATACTTCGTTCACTCTTATTATGTAGATACAGACGATAAGAGCGTCGTTATCGCGGAAAGCAGCTATGATGTAAAAGTCCCGGCTGTTGTCGGAAAAGAAAATATATATGGGATGCAATTTCATCCAGAAAAAAGCGGACAATTAGGCATGGAGCTTTTAAGTAATTTTACTGGAATTGTATGGGAAAGGATGACCGAAAAATGAGCTTTACCATTTATCCAGCAATTGATATGCGAGGCGGCAAGTGTGTCCGCTTGCTACAGGGAGATTATAATCAAGAAACGGTATATGGGGATTCTCCTTTTGATATGGCAAAAAAGTTTGCAGATGAAGGAGCAAGCTGGATCCATATGGTCGACCTAGATGGAGCAAAGGATGGAAAAAGAGTCAATGACGCTTCTGTTATAAAGGCAGCCAAGGAGCTAAAGACTCATATTCAAATTGGCGGCGGCATTCGAACCGAAACCGATATTGCTCATTATTTGGAAAATGGAATTTCCCGTGTGATCATCGGAAGCGTTGCTGTTTCGAAACCAGATTTCGCGATTGAAATGATCAGGAAATATGGCAATCAAATTGCTGTAGGCTTAGATGCAAAGGACGGCTATGTAGCAACGCACGGCTGGCTGAACACTTCTGAAGTGAAGGCGGTTGAGTTAGGTAAACGCTTCGCGGATGCCGGAGCAGAGACGTTTATTTTTACAGATATTGCAACAGATGGCATGCTTGCCGGTCCAAATATTGAAGCAGTCAGACTGTTGGCAAAAGAAACAGGAAAAAGTGTTATCGCTTCTGGGGGAGTCAGTAAGCTTTCTGATTTAACTAGTTTAAAAGAATTTTACGATGATGGGGTAACAGGCGCCATTGTCGGAAAAGCCATTTACGAAGGGCGCTTTACAGTGAAGGAAGCATTGGGAGAGGTGAAGTAACATGCTGACAAAACGCATAATTCCATGCCTAGATGTAAAAGAGGGCCGCGTTGTGAAAGGAATTCAATTTGTGCAGCTTCGTGATGCAGGTGATCCAGTGGAGCTTGCCCGTTTTTATGATGAGCAAGGGGCTGATGAGCTTGTTTTTCTAGATATATCTGCTTCCGTTGAAGGCCGAAAAACGATGGTTGAGGTCGTTCGGGCGGTTGCTTCTGAATTGGCGATCCCGTTTACAGTTGGCGGCGGCATCAACTCATTAGAGGATATGAAAAGAATTTTACGAGCAGGGGCAGATAAGGTTTCTCTGAATACAGCTGCGGTTAACAATCCGAATTTGGTTACAGAGGGAGCCGAGTTTTTCGGTTCACAATGCATCGTTGTCGCGATTGATGCCAAGTACGATCCAGAGCTTGGATCATGGCGTGTATATACTCACGGGGGCCGGACGCCATCCGAATGGGAAGTCATCGAGTGGGCGAAGGAAGTGGCTAAGCTTGGTGCTGGCGAAATCTTGCTAACAAGCATGGATTCAGATGGAGAGAAGAATGGGTTTGATCTTGCTTTAACAAAAGCCGTTAGTGAAGCGGTGACGATTCCGGTTATTGCTTCAGGAGGTGCAGGAAACGCGGAGCACTTTGCCGAAGCCTTTGTGGAGGGGAAAGCAGATGCGGCGTTGGCTGCTTCAATTTTTCACTATAAAGAAACGTCAGTAGCTGAAGTGAAGGCTTATTTAAAGGAAAAAGGAGTGCCTGTCCGATGAATATCGAGGAGCTATCATTTGATGAAAAAGGCCTCATCCCGGCAATCGTTCAGGATGCGACTACACGCGAAGTTTTGACATTAGCTTACATGAACCGGGAATCTCTTGAAAAATCAATCGAGTCAGGTGAAACGTGGTTTTTCAGCCGTTCTAGACGGGAGCTTTGGCATAAAGGAGCAACAAGCGGGAACACCCAGCGAATTGTTGAAATGAAATTTGACTGTGATAAAGACTCGATTGTGTTGCTCGTAGCTCCAGCTGGACCTGCTTGCCATACTGGGGCAGTAAGCTGTTTTGAGGAGAGCCTTTATCAATCGGGCGAATCTGCTGGCAGCCTATCAGATTATAGCATTCTCTTGTCTCTTGAAAAATTGATTAAAGAGCGGGAAGCGGAACGACCTGAAGGAGCCTACACGACTTATTTATTTGAAAAAGGCGTAGATAAAATTTTAAAAAAGGTTGGAGAAGAAGCAGCTGAGGTCATCATCGCCGCGAAAAACCGCGACAAAGAAGAGTTAAAATGGGAAGCGGCCGATCTGCTTTATCATTTACTCGTTTTACTTAGAGAGCAGGAGCTTCCGTTTAAAGAAGTGTTGAGTGTTTTGGATAAAAGACATGAAAAGAAATCAGCTGAATAGAGGAAGCGCATATATAGGGTATGAATGAGGAGACCAAATCACATAATGATTTGGTTTTTTTAGTATAGCTTTTCTTCGGGGGTGGATAAAAAGGAAAGTTTCTGTGATTATCATCGCAGGAGCTTTTCTTTGATTGTTCCGAAGTCACTGGTGTTTTTCTACGATAGAATCGTTTTCCACAAGATTTATTGCCCTTTGCATTATTTGTACCTACTAAGAGTAATTTTGATTTAATTATGTTTTCAATATAAATAACGGGCAAACGTAACATTGTGAAATATGTCACAATGTTTTCGAAAATGACTAGTAAATAAGAATAATTTTAATAATATAATTAATTTGAAGTTGGAGGAAAAAATACCCTAAACTTCCAATTTCGCAAAGTGAAATATAGGAGGGCATTTTTATGAAAAAAGTTAGCTATGTTTTATTAGTCATGTTACTTCTTGCAATCCTTGGCGCTTGTAGCAAGAATGAAGGTGCGGCAGTACCGGAAGACACTAACAAAGATGCAATAGTGAAAGAAGATGTTAAAGACCCAGAGCTAGAGGCAGCGAAAGCGAAGTTCGAGCCATTAGGTGAGATGCCGATTCCAGCAGACAATCCAATGACTGATGAAAAAGTAGAGTTAGGAAAGACGTTATATTATGACCCACAACTATCCGGGAACAACGTACAGAGCTGTATGTCATGCCATGCTCCAGGAGCAGGCTTCGGGGATGGAATGGAAAAGTTTATTGGTTTTGAAGGTTTTAAAGGTCCAAGAAACAGTCCAACAATCATCAATTCTGGCTATTATGCAGCTAATTTCTGGGATGGGCGAGCAGGTAGTTTAGAAGAACAAGCTTTAGGTCCAATTCAATCTGAAGTCGAGATGAACCAAAACTTGGATGAATTAGTTATTGAATTAAATGGTGTACCTACATATGTAGAGCAATTTAACACGGTTTTTAATGATAAAATTTCAGCTGATAATATTGCAAAGGCTATCGCTGCATTTGAACGGACAATTGTTATTTCCGATACGGCATTTGATCGTTATCTTCAAGGGGAAGAAGATGCAATTAGTGCTGATGCAAAAGATGGAATGAAATTATTTGTCGGAAAAGCAGGATGTATTTCTTGTCACGCAGGACCATTATTATCAGATCATAACTATTATAATTTAGGGATGTCCGGCGATGATGGCCGTTTCAATGTAACAGGGAAAGAAGAAGATAAAGGGAAATTTAGAACTTCCGGTTTAAGAGGTGTTGCCCATACTGCACCGTTTATGCATGACGGAAGCCTAGAAACGTTAACGGACGTTGTCCAATACTATAATGAAGGCGGAGGGGACCATCCGAATAAAAGTGTCCAAATGAGTCCTTTAAATTTAACTGAAAGTGAAGTTAATGCACTTATTGCTTTCTTAGAGAGCTTGAGCGGCGAGCTTCCAAAAGTTGAGACACCAGAGATTCCTTTAAATTAGTGCGAACAAAAAGACGGATCCTTATATAGTATAGGGTTCCGTTTTGAGGTG
>NZ_JBALPC010000074.1:0-294 GCF_036965225.1 Bacillus sp. JJ1474
CATTTATATAATATTTATGTTTTTTAGTGATCAATAACTTTCTTATAAAAAACGCAGATATTTTTTGCGTATTGTACCAGAGAAAATTTGGTATTAAAAAGACACCAATTAGTAATTCAGCACTAAGTGAGCCAACAATCCCAACTTGTGGCATTTCCGTATTAATATCTCCAGCAGCAATCCCCACTAAAAAGCCGCTTTCCCTAAAAGAGGAAAAGCAGGCTATTTGTTAAATGATCATATTTAAGTTTGTATACGTCTTTTACTACTTAACTTCTTCTTTTTCTAAATCCT
>NZ_JBALPC010000074.1:326-7374 GCF_036965225.1 Bacillus sp. JJ1474
TGGGATTTTGATGCTTTCCTTCGTTAATTTTCCTTTTCCGTTCGCAACATCTTGTGCGATTTCATAGCCAGCCTGCGCATGGCGGACAACTCCGATTCCAGAGTCAACTGTCATCGCTACTTCAAGTCTCATGTCAGACTCGGCTGTTCCGTCTGCAATCATTGTTACTCCTGTGTGAACGGCTTCACCCATTGAGTAGTTCGCTTGAAGTGCGATCAGGTCACACATGCCAACTGCATTAAGAAGTCCATTCAATACTGGCCAGTCAGAGATTAAATCAGAGCCATCTTTCATGTTTTCAGATTCAAATGTTGGGTTCACAATGGAGCCTGAGTCTAAGTTGTCACGAGAGAATGCAACTGGTCCAGAAAGCTCGCCGCGACGAATCATATCGTTAACTTCTAATGCAAATGCTTTTCTTTGACCAAAGCCCATATAACAAATACGAGCTGGAAGTGCTTCAATTGGAATATGCTTCATCGCAAGCTTAATCCAGCGAGTTACTAGGTAGTCATCTGCAAATTTTTCTAAAATCATTTCATCAATTTTTCTTAAATCTTCTGGATCACCGGATAAGCATACCCAGCGGAAAGGTCCGCGGCCTTCGCAGAACAATGGACGAATGTATTCCGCTACGAAGCCTGGAAGACGTTTCGCTTCCTTCGGATCAAAACCGGCATCGACACATTCTTTACGGTGACTTGTACCATATTCAAAAGAGTGAACGCCTAAGTCCATAAATTTGATTAGCGCTTTCAATTCACGGATCATCGTTTCGCGTGCTTTTTCTAAGTAAAGGGTACGGTCGGTATCACGAAGCTTTTCTGCTTCTTCTACTGTGTAGCCTGCAGGTAAGTAAGAAATTGGATCGTGACCTGGCGTCATAGAAGTTGAGATATCTGGCAACCAGCCTTTTTCAAGTACCTCTTCGAAAATATCTGCAGCGTTTCCAACTACCGCAATACCTAGTGGCTTGCCTTCAGCAGCCGCCTGCTTTGCCATTGCAATCGCCTCATCCAATGAATCGGCTAAAACATCAATAAATTTCTTTTCAATACGACGCTTAATGATTTCTACGTTTGAGTCACATAGAATCGCTACTCCGCCATGCATGGTCATCGCTCTTGTTTGGTTTCCGCCCATTCCGCCAGCACCAGCTGTTAAAAGGATTTTTCCAACAAGTGAATCACTATAGTATAGACGTGCAATAGCTGATAATGTTTCGAATGTGCCTTGGATAACGCCCTGTGTCCCTATGTATTCCCAAGGTGCAGCCGTATAGTTCGCATACATCGTTAAGTTTTTATCTTGTAAATCGTAGAATGTTGGCCAATCTGCCTTCATAATGTTTGTCGTTGCCATGACAACTGTTGGGGCATATTTATGTGTTTTAAATACCGCAACAGGCATACCTGATTGCACAACTAATGTTTCATCATCTTCAAGCTCTTTCAAAGATTTAACAATCGCATGGTAAGATTCCCAGTTACGGGCGGCTTTCCCAATCCCACCATAGATGACAAGTTCTTCTGGCTTTTCAGCGTTTTCCATATTATTTTCCAGCATCCGCAGAATGGATTCCTGTCTCCATCCTTTACAGCGAAGCTCCGGCCCTCTTTGTGCTTTAACGGAATATAAGATTTCTGGTTGTGACATGTATATTTCCCCCTAGATTAATATTAATTTCTGTAACTCATTAATAGATATTGCAAAGAACGTGCCAAATTTATTAAACTAGTGAATTTTTCAAGAAATTAGTTAATTAGTCCTTATATATCAACAATTTTATTTAATATTTTTCTTTATGAATAATGTAATTATTAAATTTCTTAAATAATATCTTGGTAGGTCCTGCAGATAAAATTGGCATTAGAAATATTTAGCAGTTTCATTAGACACAATGAAGTGTAAGCCGTTACAAATTTAAAGCATGCAGATAAATACTGCATGCAGATTATTTAAAAAATTCATAATTAATGTTATATTAAAAATATGTATTTTCATAGTTAGCAAAGTCAGGAGGGAAAGTTTTGATTGCAGAATCTATTTGTAAATTAATGAAGGGCTATTCAGATGGCGTCATGATTCTAAATGAAAACTACGAAGTTGTTTGGCAGGACATGAATCAGATTAGTTCATTTGAGGTTGCTGAGGGCACTCATATTGCTGAACTCCTCCCATGTGAGCATGTACGCTTTGTGGAAAATGAAACATTCACAGTTTCATTTTCTCAAAAGAAATTTTCCGTTGAAGTGAAAACCTTCTCTGCAGATGTTCACTATATCATTCTTTGTTTTGAGGACATTTCTGACTTATTAGCCAATCCAAAAATGAGATTGTTTTGCTTGGAAAAAATAATAGAATCTCTTGGTGAAGGGGTTATGATGAGCAATCAAAATGGAGAAATTATTTTATACAATCTCGCTCAAGAAAAAATGGAAGGATTAAATCGGAATGAGATTATTGGCAAGCATTTATGGTCAGTTTATAACTATAATCCGCAAAATTCCGAACATAAACATACTTTTAAAACCGGAAAGCCGATATTTTCAAGATACAGGGCGCATTCAACTATTAATGGGGTCCCGAAGTATGTGAACTATAGTACTTTTCCCATTCAAAAGGATGGAGAAACCATCGCGGTATACTCTATTAGCACGAATGAGACTAGACTTAAAGATATGCTTTACCAAACAATTGAGCAAAAGCGGAAGATCGCCTTCACAGAAAAGAATGGTCAAGACTCAAAAAATGGCACTACCTACACATTTGAAAACATTAAGGGCAATAGCCTTTCCTTAAAAAATCTAATTCAGGAAGCACAGAACATTGCGATTCATAATACGGATGTCTTAATTGTCGGGGAAACAGGAACAGGAAAAGAACTGTTTGCCCAAAGTATTCATAATCATAGCTCAAGAGCTAACAGTCCATTTATCGCGATTAACTGTGCAGCCATTCCGGAAAACCTTTTGGAGAGCACCCTATTTGGTACTGTTAAAGGGGCATTTACAGGTGCCACTAATCAAATTGGTCTTTTCGAGCATGCAAAGGACGGGACATTATTTTTAGATGAGATTAACTCGATGCCTATGACATTGCAATCGAAGCTAATGCGCGTTTTGCAGGAACGATTAGTCAGACGAGTTGGCTCAAATGATGTTTCACCTGTTCAATGTACTGTCATCAGTGCCTCGAACGAAGATCCGGAAAAGCTTATAACTGAAGAAAAAATGAGACTTGACTTATTTTACCGTATTGCACGAACAAGCTTGTACATCCCTCCATTACGGGAACGGACAGAGGATATTCACTTCTTTATTGAATATTTCCTAGAATCCTATCAGGAAAAGTTCAATAAGATCGTGCCAAAAATCTCGAAATCATTGATGACAACTCTTCTTCAATATCATTGGCCGGGAAATACTAGAGAGCTTGAGCATTTAATAGAGAATCTCATTATTCGTGTTTCCGAAGCCGACAAGGCAATTGAAATAGATCACCTGCCAACTTACATAAGACGGAAAATCTTTTCCAATAAAAAAAATAAATCTATTGAAATGAAGGAATTAGAGAAAAAGCCGATGAAATCGATTTTTGCCAATTCCAAAGAGCATTTTATCCAAACAACCTTAGAACAAACAGATTGGAATATCTCTAAGGCCGCTAGGAAACTTGGCATTACCCGTCAAAGTCTTCAATACCATATTAAAAAGTATGGACTTGAAAAGCCACGATAAAAGAAAGAGGGACAGATTAGATTGTCAATGGCATCATTGAATCCTCCAATTTTTGGGCTCCTAAGTGTTAAAAAGTGTAAGAACTAATATTCAGATGTCTATATCTGATTAATGGAAGTTCCAGGTTTCAAGGATGTTCAAACAGCCTTGAGAAAATTTGAAAAACTTACAGTTCCAAGTTGTATCTGCTAAACTATTAGTTTCTTTTTACATTAAGACTCCTCCGTATGTTTGAAATTTTGGTTGGGTAACCAAAATTTATTGGCAATAAACAGGAGTTTATTAATACCATGCTGAAAGCTTTTGGAACCCTATGCCTAGCATAGGGTTTTTATTTCCACAATAATAATTTACTCTTCACAGCTGTTAAAAATAAGATATTCTTGTATATCCTTCAATAAAATGGTAATATTATTTAGTTATTCTGAAGGGAAATCGAGGATACAGCATGAGAATAAGAGATTGGGATTCAAATCTAAAAGTACGATTATTTGGAGAAGCGGCAATTAACATCACTTTTTGGATGTTCTTCCCTTTTTTGACGATTTACTTTGCAGGTGAATTTGGGAAGGATAAAGCGGGATTGCTGCTTATTTTTTCTCAAGTATTTTCCGTTTTAGCCAATTTAATGGGCGGGTATTGCGCGGATCGTTTTGGAAGAAAAACGATGATGGTTTTATCAGCATTCGGACAGGGCCTTAGCTTTCTAGTCTTTGCGCTAGCCGATTCCCCATGGCTGAATTCGCCATGGCTAGGATTTATTTGCTTTGCCTTTGTTGGCATTTTCAGTTCATTTTATTGGCCGGCAAGTCAGGCAATGGTTGCAGATGTTGTGGAGGAAAAGCATCGCAGCCATGTATTTGCGATTTTCTATACCTCTATTAATATTGCAGTTGTGATCGGACCTGTGTTGGGAGCCATTTTTTACACGAAATACCGTTTCGAGCTTCTATTAATTGCGGGCATCATCTGTATTATTTTAGCTTGTATTTTAGCAAAAATGACGAGAGAAACTATGCCCAAACAGTCCCATATAGTTAATGAAAATGATAAATGGTATTCCTTTTTAATCAAGCAGATGAAGGATTATGGGATCATTTTTAAGGATAAAGTCTTCCTTCTATTTATCATAGCAGGTGTTCTGGCGGCACAAACATTTATGCAGCTGGATTTATTAATTCCGATTTATACGAGCGAGTTTATAAACAACCAAACACTGTTGAAATTCGGTGATTGGGCCTTTACGGTCAGTGGTGAGCAAGCTTTCGGCATTCTTTTATCTGAAAATGGTTTTCTCGTAGCCTTATTTACTGTAGCTGTCACGAAAATCATGATTAAATATAAGGAAAGAAATGTATTTGTGATTTCCTCCCTTACGTATGCAGTAGCCATTTTCATGTTTGGACAAACGACTTGGATTTGGGGTTTAATCATTGCAATGGCACTCTTTACATTCGGTGAGCTAATGACAGTAGGCATTCAGCAAAGCTTCGTTTCAAAAATCGCTCCTGAGCATATGCGCGGGCAATATTTTGCGGCTGCAAGCCTGCGGTTTACATTCGGCAAAACGATTGCACCCATTTCCATTCCCTTGACTGTGTGGATTGGGTATGACTGGACGTTTTTAATTTTAGCTGGCCTTGCGGTTTTAAGTGCTGTGCTTTACTGGCTCATGTTTTCCATTTCTGAAAAACCAAATACAGTAGTTGCCAAAAAGGGATCTATCTAGGATTCCTTTTTGTTTTTTATTTCTTCAAAGTTTCTTTTTCCAAACAAAAAAGTTACAATTATAAAGAAGATTTTGGTAAAGGAGATTATATAATGAGTGACTTTCAAACGAATTTAGAAAAATATGCAGAGCTTGCTGTAAAGGTTGGCGTTAATATTCAAAATGGGCAAACTCTTGTCATCAATACAGCCCTCGATTTAGCTGAGTTAGTTCGACTTATCGTAAAGAATGCATACGAGGCCGGTGCTTATAATGTAGTTGTGAATTGGAATGACGATATTGTATCTCGTACGAAATATGAGCTCGCACCTGATGAGGCTTTCAATGAATATCCAGAATGGCGTGCGAAGGAACTTGAAGAATTGGCAAAGAACGGCGCTGCCTTCATGTCCATCGTTTCAGCAAGCCCCGACTTACTAAAGGGTGTTAAATCCGAGAGAATCGGTAATTTTCAAAAAGCTGCGGGGAAAGCACTTTCAAATTACAGAAAGTTGGTAATGGCGGATAAAGTCAGCTGGACCGTTATCGCAGCCCCGTCTCCTGCTTGGGCCGATATGGTATTCCCTGATGCACCTGCAGAAAAAAGAGTGCAATTATTGTGGGATGCGATTTTTAAAGCTACACGTACAGATTTAGAAAATCCGGTGGAAGCTTGGAAGAAGCATGATGAAACACTGCACGAGAAAGTAGATTATTTGAACAGTAAACGCTATAAAAAGCTGCACTATAAAGCACCTGGTACTGATTTAACGATCGAGCTTCCTGAAAAGCACCTTTGGTGTGGGGCCGGCAGCATCAATGAAAAGGGTCATGAATTCATGGCCAATATGCCAACTGAAGAGGTATTTACTGTGCCTCATAGAACTGGTGTTAATGGAACGGTATCCAGTACAAAGCCATTAAGCTATGGCGGAAATATTATCGATCAATTTTCATTAACATTTGAAAATGGCCGTATTGTTGATGTTAAGGCAGAGAAAGGTGAAGAAATTCTTAAACAGCTTGTCGAAACAGATGATGGCTCACATTATCTTGGTGAAGTGGCGCTCGTTCCTTTTAATTCACCAATTTCTCAATCTAATCTGCTTTTCTATAATACTTTGTTCGATGAAAACGCATCAAACCATCTTGCAATCGGCAGTGCCTATGCATTCTGTTTAGAAGGCGGAAAGCAAATGTCTAGTGATGAGTTAAAGGAACATGGTCTCAATGATAGCCTAACACATGTCGACTTCATGATTGGATCGGCCGAAATGGACATTGACGGCATTACAGCAGACGGAAAAACAGAGTCTGTCTTCCGCAATGGGGATTGGGCATTCTAAAAAGAAAAGCGGAAGAGCCTTGATCAGATGAACATCGACTAAAAACCGCAACGTCCTGTGGCGAACGCCGATGTCAGCACATCCTGTGCAAGTCCGACAAGCATAAGCCAAGCCGGCAGGAAGGTTGTACTTTAACCTTCTTGACGGCTTGGCTTATGACCTCGAGGTCGACAAAAACGCAACGTCCTCCCAAAAGCTCAGCTTTTGGTCGTGCGATGATTACGCTTCCGAAGCGTTCCTTGTCCTGTTGCATT
>NZ_JBALPC010000074.1:7423-9299 GCF_036965225.1 Bacillus sp. JJ1474
CGACACTAGTACGTCCTGTACTTCGGGGCTAGGCGCTGAAACTAGACAATAGCAGGTGAAAGGCTGTCGACTTTGTCGGCAGCCTTTGCTATGTTTATTTTTTTGATAAATAGATATTTTTCACCATACCATTCTCATCAGACAAAACCTCTACAACATATTTATCTGCATTGTAGACTGCGCGAATCTCCTTATCCGCATTGATCCCCTCTTGCTCCGGATCTCCAAGTAATTTCTTAATCTCTTCTAAAGTTGTTTTCACACGCTCGCCGGGAATGGAGACGGCTGTTACCGAACCAGTTGCACTATCATAAAAATAGGTAATTTCCGGGTACATCAAATAGGGTGTACCTTCCATAATCCCTTCCTCCATAAAATTAGGCTCGGATTTCTTGATGTTAGCAATATTCGTTCCGATTGGATACGGACTTCCTAAAGGGATTCCTTGCTTCGCCTTTTCAACCATATCATGGCTAAGCTCTATGTTATGGAAGGGATAGTATAACTCTCTCTTCTCACTCCATCGTTTATACCATTGCTCGCTTAAATTCTTTGACTTTTCATCAAATGCAGATTCATCTTTTTTGCTGATTTCCAATGTTTCTTCATTAAACTCCCATGTCACAAACTTCCAAACGTTATTTTCCTGTAAATGAGCAGTTTGCAAATATTTTTGATTAATCGTCTTTATTTCCGTTCCAGTAATTTCATCAAGTCCTTCTTCAGGAGCAACCTTCACAATCTCTCCATCTTTTATGGCATATAAATAGGGATTAAAAGTACGTTGTTCACTTGGATAAAGTGCAATAAAGACCGCAGTTTTCCCTAACTTTATAGAATAGGCCTGGTTTAAAGATGGATTAAATTTGAAAGGGGCCCCATTGCCTAGGGCTATCTGTTTATATGCTACTGATGAATCCTTGTCTGCTAGATAAAAGAAATACATTCCGGTGAATAGTTGATTTTTCCCGCCTGAACCGTTCTCCTCTTTTATTACATTGTGCTCATCCTCAGCATAAAGAAACACCGAATAATCGTTTGACCCTTCTGTCGCTTCAAACTGGTAAAGCGCTTTTTCCTTTAACCAAGCTATGTCCTTTGTCTTCATCTTATCAACAGATGTTTGTACAGCTGAAGATTTAATTTGTGTATTCCCTGTAGTATTTATAGCATTTGTTTCATTCGAGCATGCTGCTAATAGTCCTGATAACATCAAGAAAGAAAGTATATATAGATAATTTTTCATTAAAATCTCCCTGTAAATAAAAGCAAAATTTGTATAAACAAGTGTTATTTTTTCATTACAAAAATGACAAACTCTTTTTGTATGTTAAAAGTGTAACAAATCGCTCGCCATTCTACAAATCTCCCAATATACCCATTTTTCGAAAAACTCCCCTCATCGGCTAACCCCCACCTATCCTCTGTCTTAGGATAAAAATAATGCTTTCATAACTGGTGATTTGCCTAACGAGCATAGTATAATTAACGTTAATTTTGTAAGAGAAAGGTGTTTTTCAAGCTATGCTGAATGAATTTAAGAAATTCGCATTAAAAGGGAATGTGTTAGATCTTGCAGTCGGGGTCATAATCGGGGCTGCTTTCGGAAAAATTGTTTCCTCCCTCGTGGAAGATATTATTATGCCGCTAGTAGGGCTGCTTGTGGGTGGGGTTGATTTGACAAAGCAGCTTGTTATTACAGTTGGAACGGCTGAAGTAAGGGTTGGGGCTTTTACTCAGACTATTTTAGATTTCCTTATTATTGCGTTTTCGATTTTTATTTTCGTCAGAATCATCAACAAACGCTTTAAAAAGCAGGAGGAATCGAAGCCGGCAGTCGATAAGAAGGAAGTTCTTCTAACGGAAATTAGGGATT
>NZ_JBALPC010000074.1:9308-18222 GCF_036965225.1 Bacillus sp. JJ1474
CAAACGTATAATTATTAAGAAAAAATTTATGGGGTGAAGCATCATGTATATGCAACAAACAGCAAACCATAGTCATCTTCCTGCTGTCTTAAGAACATTTGCGATTTCATTAGGAATTGCCTTTATTGGCACAATGGCGGGAGTTTTTGTACCACCGGCTATGTTTTTGCCGCTCATTATTCTTGAAATAGGAATGCTCCTTTTTGCATTTATAATACGCCGAAAAAAGGCTATGTCTTATTCGTTCCTATTCGCCTTTACATTTATTTCGGGAATGACAACCTACCCGATTATTTCTCACTATCTTGCAACAATCGGCCCGAACCCGGTTTTGCTTGCATTAGCGACAACAACTACCATTTTTACAGGCTTAGCGATTTATGCTTCAACAACAAAGCGTGATCTGACCTTCCTGGGCGGTATGCTGATGGCTGCTTTGTTTGCATTGATCGCCATTTCGATCTTTAATATTTTTTGGCCGCTTAGCTCAACAGGAATGCTTGCTTTCTCATTCATTGGTGTGCTTGTATTTAGCGGATATGTTCTTTTTGACTTTAATCGTATGAAAAGATACGGTGTAACAGCTGAGGAAGTTCCATTAATGGCTCTAAACTTATATCTTGATTTTATTAACTTATTCATTAATATACTGCGTATTTTCGGTATTCTTGGAAGCAGAGACTAAATTCTTATACTGGCTGTGTTTGTACTAAATTAATCAATATAAACACATAGAAAAATAGAGTGGAAGTTATGATCCACTCTATTTTATCGTTTTTTAAAAATTTTAACATTTGAAAGATTGTTTGAATCCGTGAAAATAATATCCTTTTTCTTAGTGATTTCTTCCAGCCTTTTTACCGCTTGCTCAAATTCTAAATTGCTCATTTGTTTGGTTGCTAGTAATGAACAAAGTATTGCAAACCCTATAGCAGTCGTATCAACATGAACATCTACCTGCAAATCCACATCTGAGTTTCCACTTTGCCCAATCGAATTTTTACTCTCGTTGTTTATTTTAATTGTATTTTGTTCTTTTGATCGTGCTTCAGCACTATTCCTATTTTCTTCAATGTTATTTATCTCTATGTCATTTTCTTCGTTTGAATTCATGAAACGGGAAATATATTTATTTGCTGGCCTTCTTGAACTCATACCATCACCTATCCTAATAAAGGCGGGACTTAATAATCCCACCTTTTATATTAGAAATCAAAATCAGCATCTATATCAGTATTTTGATTTTGGTCGTTATCCTGCTCCTGATCTGATCTTACACGTGCATTACTTTTGCTGTTTAATCTAATGTCGACTCTAGAGTTACCAGAATTATGGATTGTACTTCGAGCCACATTTGTGTTTTTATCCGTATTTTTAACATTAGCATCTGCTTCAGACTCTGATCTATTACGTAATTCGGTTTCGAAATCAGAATCCACATCTAGATCTACATCTGTGTTTGTATTGTTTCTGCGGTTTCCTCCCGCGCTCACAAAGTTATCATTGTCAAAATGGGATTTCCGTCTCCTTCTCCTCATATTAACTTCCACCTTTCTGATCTAATAAAACTTTTATGGTAGGCGTGTAAAAATACCCCTTTCATACACGCCTAACTATCTGAGTACAGACAAAAAGATTTTTAGCAGTAAAATAATAATTTTCACTGCTAAAAAAGCAATTTATACTGTTAATAAACTATTGAGTGGAGTTAGAATTATTTATACATTAATCATCTATATCTACATTAATATCTTGGTCTTGATCATTTTCCTGTTCTTGTTCTGACCGAACACGAGCGTTGCTTCTGCTATTCAGTGTAATGTCAACTCTCGAATTTCCTGAATTTGTGATTAAGCTTCGAGCAATATTCGTATTTTTATCAGTGTTACGAACATCTGCTTCAGCTTCAGAATTTGACCTATTTCTTAACCTATTATCAATATCTGTGTCAAAGTCTACATCCACATCAACATTTGTGTTTCGACGATTCCCTCTGTTTGAACTCCTAAAAAAATCTTGGTTTCCATTATCATCAAAAGATCTAGTCATTCTACCTTCATCTCCCTTCGGTGTACTTAATAAACAATATATTCGTGTACAACTATCATGAATAGACTAATCACCAAGGTTTTTTACCCATTTATTCATAAAAATATCTCCCACAGGAAAAACCTATGAGAGATAATTATTAAAAATTTTTTTTAAGTTTAATAATGATAAATTTTTGAGTAAATCCATGATTTTATTTAATTTCCAAAAACTTGTGATTAGTAATTCATGTACTCCTCTTTTAAAATACTATAATAAGTTAAATCAATGGCCTTTCCGTCTTTAACAACATGATTCCGGAAAACTCCCTCGTGCTTCATTCCGCATTTTTCCATAATTCTCCACGAACCAGGATTGCTTGTAAATGCTGCTGCATAAATACGATTCAGGTTTAATATTTCAAAACCGTATTTAATGACCAGTCTCGCTGCTTCCGTTCCATACCCATTCCCCCAAAATGGTTTGCCAACCCAATAGCCAAGCTCTCCGCGGCGATGCTCCATTACTTTACCAATACTAATGAGGCCTATAAAACCATGATCCTTCTTGCTGATAATGGCAAAAGTGACCGCTTCCCCCTTTTGTTCTGCCTCTAGAACCTTGGCAATAAAATCCCTTGCAGAGCCCTTCGGATACGGATGCGGTATATATAAAGTCGTTTTCGCTATCTCGTAATCACTTGCATATTCTTCAATCTTTTCCGCATCTTCCAGTGTTAAAGAGCGTAAAATGATTCGTTTTCCGTCTAAAAGCTCCATACTCGTACACACCTTTATTCAAGAGTTTCTTAACGACTATTATTCTACTGTTACAGCCAGTTCCTTTATTAACAGGGATGGCGAACCGATATAACCTGGAGCGACAAAAGAGAATGAAAAGTCAAGATCAGATCCAATTTGCTCAATGCTGTTTAATAGCTCATAGAAATTCCCGGCGATTGTCATCTGTTTGACAGCAAACTGAATTTCGCCATCCTTTACATAAAACCCTTTGGCAGCTAAAGAAAAATCACCTGAAACCGAGTCTGCACCAGAATGCAGCCCTTCCAAATCCGTTATGATGATGCCTTCCTTTAACGATGAAGTTAGCTCATCTAAACTTTTATGGCCAGGGGTAATATAGAAATTCGTTGGGGAAATAGCTAAAGATCCTTTATAGGAAGATTTATAGGCATTCCCCGTTGACTCGACATTTGCTTTCTCTGCTGTTTTCCGATTGTGAAGAAGTGTAACAAGTCTTCCATCTTTGACAATATCCTTTTTAGCTGTTGCCATTCCTTCACTGTCGAAGGTTTTGCTGAATAACCCATTTTCAAGAAATGGATTATCTACAATTTGTAATGTAGGAACAGCAATGACCTCTCCAACCTTTTCTTTTAAAAGAGACTGGCCCTTTTGTGCATTTTCGGCAGAAAAAATCGGCGAAAAGGTTTGCAGGAGACTTCCTGCTGCGGTATTTCGTAATATTACCGGATAGCGTTTACTAACTGCCGTTTGCGCATTTAACTGTGAAAGAGCCTCTTCAACAGCATACTTGGCAATTTCTTCAGGAACTAAAGAGGAGAAATCCCTTGTCACGTTTATATATAAACCTGTTTTAATTTCATCCCCCTGCTTCACAACAACAGAAATAAACAGACCAATATGGTTAAGCCTTTCCTTCAGTTCTAGACCCTTGCTATTTATGATGGTTCTCTCTGAATCTGCACTTTCCAGCATAAAATAATTCGTCCCTGTTACTCTTTCATCATAGGCATAGATATGCTTTTCGATTGTCTTTAGTAGTTCTACTTTTTCTGGAATAGTTACTTTCTCCAGTTCATTTGAATAAAAACTTCCTTCATAGTAAGAGTCGCTTCCAGCAAACATCTCTTCCTTTGTTTCTTCCTCAGAAATTAGGGCATTTTCCTTGGCACTTTCTACTAAAAATAATACGGATTCCTCATCAAGCTTTTCGGTGAACGCGCTGCCTGTTTTCCCATCAATTATACCCCGAAACGAGAAGCCAGCTATCTCAGAGCTTTCATAGGAATCCAGCTCGCCTTTAAACAAACTGCAACTAAATTTCTCCTCTTTTTCATAATAAAGCTCCATATCAGAAAAACCATGCTGCTCACCGAGTGAAAAAAGCTTTTGCTTAAAATCCTGGATCATCATCCTTACTCAGCCTCCTTACTGCCGCCAACCGTCATTTCACTTACCCGAACCATTGGCTGGCCAACATTCACTGGGATGCTTCCGCTTAAAGAGCCGCACATTCCCTCGCCATGAGCTAAATTATTGCCGACCATGTCGACAAGCTTTAATGTTTCCGCACCGTTTCCAATTAATGTAGCCCCTTTTAGCGGTTTGCCTAGCTTACCATCTTTCACCGTATATGCTTCCATTACCGCAAAATTATAGTCCCCGGTTGCTGGATTAACGGAACCGCCCCCCATATATTTAGCATAAATTCCATTCTCCGTATTAGCGATAATCTCTTCTGGAGTGGATTTGCCTTCCGCTATATAGGTATTCGTCATTCTGGAAGTCGGAGCAAAGCGGTAGGATTGTCTTCTGCCAGAACCCGTTGATGGCATGCCCATTCTTCGGCTATTAAATTTATCAATCAAGTAACCTTTTAATATCCCATTTTCAATGAGGACATTTTTTCGCACTTTTTCACCTTCATCATCGATTGTAATCGATCCCCACTCGTTCTCTAGTGTGCCGTCATCAATATATGTAACGACATCTGAAGCAACTTTTTCGCCTATCCGATTCGCAAAAACAGAGTTATTCTTCGCAACAGATGTAGCCTCAAGTCCATGTCCGCAAGCTTCATGAAAAATAACCCCGCCAAATTCATTATCAATAATGACCGGGAACTTCCCACTTGGACATGGTTCGGCACCTAGCATTGTCACAGCGATCCGAGAGGCTTCCCTCGCATAATGCTCAAGATTTAGATTTTCAAAAAACTCAAATCCCTTGTGAGCACCCGGACCGTAGAAGCCAGGCTGAATTTGGCTGCCGTCAGAGGCAATGGATTGGATCGCCAATCTGCTCCTCACTCTCTTATCCTCAACCAATTTCCCTTCACTATTTGCAATCAGTACATTTTGCTCTTCGTCTATATAACGAATTAATACCTGCTGAATACTAGAGTGATAGTTTTTTGCTATTTCATAAGCCTTTTTCATCACATCCGCTTTGCGGAATTTTTCGGTATCTTTCGGATTTATTTCAATTGGATGTCCGCACTTAATAATCTCTTTAACAAGAGGCTGTGGCTGGATAATCTCATTTCCAGTAATAGCATGGGCTGCATTTCTAGCTGCTTTTAACAATCCTTCCTTTGATGCATCGGTTGTATACGTATAGACACTTTGTAAACCTTTAAAAACCCGGATTCCAATCCCAAAATCCCTGCCTGACAAACTATTTTCAATTTTGCCGCTCTGAAGGGTCAGGTTATTCGTATATCGGTCCTCGACAAACACTTCAGAGAAATCACCGCCGGTTGCAAGCGCAGCGGCAAGGACATCCTCAATGACAGATGTTGAAAGCATGAAACTCCCCCTTTTGATCAGACTATTCAAAACCATCAAACAATAATATTATATTAGTTTTTTCCTATTTTTACTACTATTGTGGGTTTCGATATCTTCGTGGTCTGCTTTGATTTGTTTGACAATATCCTCCCAGACCGTTTCATCATCTGCCAAGAAATGTCCCGCTTCAGGCACAAAGTGAGAAACAGCTTCAGGTATCGCTTGCGACACTTTCTTTATCTCATCAAAAGGAGCCATCCGGTCACCCTCCCCGTGCCAAATATGAACCGGGATTTGTATATCACTTAATTGAAATCCCCATGGCCTTGACAGCAATTTGACTTCATCAACTGCCCCGTCAGTTCTTACTTGAAGAGCCCCCATTAAGTGTGCCATCATATCCTTAATCTGCTCATCCGTTTGAATGAATTGGAGGTCCCATTCGCCTAAATGTTTATTTCCTTTTTTCATTGAAATCATAAATTTTTCCGGTTTCTGCCCCATCATCTTCTTTTGCATTTTATAAGAATAGTTGACTAGCCAAGGTACATGTTTACTTAAGATAAACGCAATTCGATTCTCCTTCACCATACTTTTTGGCGGTTTTCCATTGTCAAAAGGAGCTACACTTGAAATCATGGAAACATGATTTAATCGTTCTGGTATTTGGTATGCACAAGCGGCCACAAAAGCTCCTCCACCTGATACACCTAAAACTGAAAAACGATCAAGACCAAGTTCATCCGCTAATTCCCCGACATCAAATGCCCAGTCAAGCAGGCTCCAATTTTTCTTCGGATCGGATGTTCCAAAGCCAGGTCTGTCTGTTGCGATGAGTCTCAGTCCGGATTTTGTTATCTCACTATCATCTCTAAACCATATTTTGGACCCAGGAGTTCCATGAAAAACCATCACTGGAATTCCTTCCGCTTTACCGTATTCGATATAATCTAATTTGCGCCCATCTATTAACCGAAATACTCTCTCTTCCATTTTCCTATCCCCTTTATCGTTGTTACCTTCATTGTAAAAGATCACGTAACGAGAGGTTCAAGTGGGATTTTTAAATTTTTTTCAAAAAAATAGAAGCTGTCTAAGCAGCTCCAATTTATAAAACCCCTGAAAACAGTCTTGCAAATGACTCCTTCGATCTTTCAACAAAACCTCTTTTGAAATATTGAACAGGACTGATTTTTTCGCTATATTCCATATCTTCTTCGTAATGGGCTACGAGTTCCCGGATGGAGCTTGTGCCATACAGGAATACATTGACTTCAAAATTCAAGTGAAAACTGCGCATGTCCATATTTGCCGTTCCCAGCGAAGCAAGATTGCCATCAATAATTATAATTTTCTGGTGCAAAAATCCTTTCTTATAAGAATATATTTCTGCCCCAAAACGAAGCAGCTCAGGGAAATAGGATCTGCTTGCATATTGGGTTAGGAAACCATCATTAATTTCCGGAACCATGATTCGAACCTCTATTCCTTTTCCAGCAGCAACTCTTAATGCAGTCCGAATGGCTTCATCAGGTACAAAATAGGGGCTCGCTATCCAGATCGACTTAGTAGCTGAGGAAATCATGGAAAAATAAAAATCACTCATAAGCCCCTGCTGAGTGTCTGGACCACTCGCTACAATTTGTACCGCACCATCTAGGACATCCTCTTCTATTTTTGATTTATATGACGTATATTTCCCAAGAAGCTTTTCCCCACTGACATATTCCCAATCAAGTAAAAAGACGGTATGAAGGGAATACACAGCCTCCCCTTTAAGCAGCATATGAGTATCACGCCAAAATCCGATCGTTTTATCCTCACCAAGATACTCTACACCAACATTCAAACCGCCTACAAAGCCAACCTTTCCATCGATCACAATGATCTTACGATGATTGCGAAAATTAATCTTTTGATTAAAAAAGCCGTACTTTAATGGGGAAAATGACTTTACTTTTATCCCGGCCTTCTGCATAGCCTGTATATCTTCTGCATCTATTTTTCTGCTCCCGACTGCATCGACCATAAACAAAACCTCTACGTTTTTTCGCGCCTTTTCAATAAGGATTTGAATAATTTCCTTACCAAGACGGTCGGATCGGTATATATAGTATTCCATATGAATAAAAACTTCCGCTTCACTCAGTTTTTCCTTAATTTCAGAAAATGTTTCTTCACCATCTTTTAATATAAATGCTCGTGAAGCTGTACTTATCGGAGTAGGAGAAGCATTGCTTGCATACTTTAAAAAAGAATGCTGAGTATCTTGTAAAAATGAAAAATCAGGGGAAGATTCCTGCTGCAAAAGCTTCTTCCATTCATCTCGATCCCTTTTTCGCTTACTTTTAAAAAGATATCCTTTTAAATAAAGCTGTCCGGAAAATAAATAAAATAGATATCCTAAAACAGGGAAAAAAATTAAAACGTATACCCATAAAAGGGTATGCTGAGGAGATCGATTCTCTAGCATTAAGGAAAATATACTAATCGCGAGCGCTGAACAATATAACAGTGAAATCACGGCTTTGACTTCCAAGCCGTAATGGCCGAAAAGGATCATATATAGGGAAAGTATTAAAACAAAAGCAATTAAAAACTCCAACCGGCGCTTTCTCATCTCATCGTTCTCCATGACTCATAAGTAGTAAAAACTGTATGCCTATTATTTCCTATATACCCAAAATTAAATATGAAAAAACTTGGGATTAATGTACACTAAATAGAATTAGAGTCCACGAGGTGAATTTATGTATATTAGACTTTTAAATCCAAATGATGCTGACGCTTATCGTGATTTAAGAATAATTGCATTAAAAAATCATCCTTCAGCCTTTGCTTCCAGCTATGAAGAAGAGAAAGATAATCCCGCTGAAGTATATGGAGAAAGATTTCAATCAGGGGATTCCTTTACTTTCGGTGCATTTGAGGATGATGCTTTAATCGGTTCGGTAACATTGTTTAAAGAATCCAAATTGAAACTTAAACATCGGGCGAATATATTTGCAATGTACGTTTCACCTAAAAAGCGTAAAATGGGCATTGGAAAACAATTAATAGCTGCGGCAATAGAAAAGGCGAAAGAGTTAAACGAGATCGAACAAATTTATTTAACGGTTGAGGCGACAAATGAACCTGCAAAAAAACTATACCATTCTTTTGGTTTCGAAACATTTGGAAGGGATAAAAAAGCGTTAAAAATCGGGAATGTGTATTTCGATGAGGAGCATATGGTGTTGTATTTATGAAAATTTGGTGATGTTCTTTAAGTGCATATCATATGAATGTTTTGCATCAGATGGAGATTCTGGTTTCCGTTATTCGTGAATTCTC
>NZ_JBALPC010000074.1:18388-32229 GCF_036965225.1 Bacillus sp. JJ1474
ACCAGATGCAGTGACTGATGACCACTTGTTCCTTATAAAATTTAAATGGCAGCTGCCCATCTTCTCATTTATATTTCTTCACGATTTCCTGCAGCTTTAAAGCCAATCCAAGACTTCCTTCGATCTTTAAGCCGCCCGTCATAAAGGCAACTGCCGTGTTTAAATTATCCTTTAAAAGCTTAGAAAAATTTTTATCGCTCATACTCAATGCCACCTCAGGCTCCAGAGGGGCTCCATCAACGACCTCTACCTTCCCGCCCATTAAAATAATCTGTACAGTTCCGCTTTCATCAAGATTAACTTGAAAAACCCGACCCTTCTCATTCTCAATATGTATTGGATTTGCATTCATTTTTTCTGCTAGTTGAAATAGCTCTGTTTTAACTGACAAACTCTTTCACCTCTTATTGTCATCTTTTCTTATATAATTCTATCTAACTTGCTTATTTCCTTTCACAAAATGAATAATCATTCATTTTTTTTACAAAGCCGCCTAAAACAAACAACGCCCCACTTATAGAGGCGCTGCGTGTTTCGTATTATTTTTTCTTTCCTTTTTCATTTATTCCAATCGCTGCGCCGTTCCTGCTGGAATCAGCAACACCTTTGAACGTACCATTTTTATGATCAATATAGATGCTTTGGACATTTCCGATCGTGACAGGCTCAGAACTAAATTTATGTCCCATACTATTTATGCGATTTAGGATATCCGCAGAAATCCCAGATTCATAACGATATGAATTCAGGTTATTTGTGTAAATTCTTGGCTCCTCCACTGCTGCCTTTAGCTCCATATCATACTCAATGGCATGAAGAATTGTTTGAAGCACAGAGGTAATAATGGTCGGACCACCTGGAGAACCAACTGTTAGCACTGGCTTTCCATCTTTAAATACTATCGTAGGAGTCATGCTGCTTAATGGACGCTTATTAGGCTGCACTTCATTGGCACCGCCAGGAATGGCATCAAAGTCTGTTAGTTCATTATTTAAAAGAATCCCATAACCCGGAACCATAATCCCAGTTCCAAACAGCTGCTCAATGGTCGTAGTATAGGTGACAACATTCCCCCATTTATCTGTTACGGAGAAATGAGTCGTCTCTCCGTATTTACGATCATTTGGCTGCTTTTTCAGCTTATAATTTGCTGCAGTTGTCTCGTATTTCCATGGGTTTCCTGCCGCTGGATTTTGGTTTACCTGATTAAGGTTAATAAGCTTCTGACGCTCCTTAATGTATTCCGGATGCAGGAGCCCTTTTAATGGTACATTTACAAATTCAGGATCTCCAGCGTATGCAGCTCGATCAGCATAAGCGAGATGCATCGTTTCCGCAAGCAAGTGGTATTTCTGCCATGACCTGACATCATATTGGGAAAGATTAAAGCCATCCAAAATTTTTAACATTTGCAGCAGGAACACTCCACCTGAGCTTGGCGGAGGCATGCTCGCAATCTGATACCCCTGGTAGTCTCCCCATATTGGTTTGTCGATTGTTACCTTGTATTTATATAAATCTTCTGATGTCATGGAGCCGCCAAAATCTTGTACCGTTTTAGCTATTGCCTGGGCAACAGGACCTTTATAAAAACCATCGGCGCCCTTTGAACGAATTAGCTTAAAGGTTTGAGCTAAATCCTTTTGAACAAGGACTTCTCCTTCACTCAATGGTTTTCCGTTTGGAAGGAATACACCTTTTGCAGCTGTTTTTGCGAGCATTTCCTTATTATCTTGAATGGCTTCAGCTAAAACGGAATCAATAGGGAAGCCTTTATCCGCTAGGTTAATTGCAGGGTTAATAAGCTGTGGTAATGGGCGAGTCCCCCATATCTCCAATGCTTTTTCTAATCCTTTTAAAGTTCCTGGAACTCCAACAGCTGTACCTCCAGTGGAACGTTCAGCAAAGGGAATAGGGTTGCCGTTTTTATCTAGGAACATATTAGGCGTTGCACCTTGTGGAACTCTTTCCCTGCTATTAATAATCGTTGTTTCCTTCGTTTTGCCATCGTACACCATCATGAAACCGCCGCCGCCAATCCCCGACATCATGGGCTCAACAACATTTAAAGCAAATTGGATGGCCACAGCAGCATCAATGGCATTTCCCCCTTTTTTTAGGATCTCTGCACCAATTTCTGATGCTAAAGGATGAGCAGTAGTCACCATTCCATCCTTCCCTGACGCTACCTGACTATATGTACCATAGTCGACCTTTTTTGCCTTCGCCTGAACATTAAAAGGCAGTGTTCCGATGATTAATAGAACACTGAATAAAAAGACGAAACCTGTTTTCAAAATTCTCCCCATCATTTCTCCCCCTCACATAGACTTGTTCATATCTACTTTATGGAGAAAAGGCAGTAATATGAAGAAATACATGACCCTATTAAATTTTTGAATATAAATTCCTATATGAAGGAGTAAGAAAGACTTAGTTAATAAAATAACGTGAATTTCAATGTTTCCTATTAAATTTAAAGTTGGAAATATATTATTTTTCCACCATTTCAAAATGGGAGGTTTGTGCCTCTCTACTCTTCCAATTTCTTAACCAATCAATCACTTTATCTTTTAATTCAACGTCTACAGGTTGTCTAATTGATTTCTTATTATTATTCATAATCTTGCTCATACTGTATTCAACATCGGTTTTACGGAGCATATGAGTCATGTCTTGAATAATATGTGTTTCGCATTCTCCTTGAACGAGTGCTTTAATTTTTTCTAAATCGCCTACCTTCACATTGACATCCTTTGATCCGGTGATGGCAAGGACAGGACAGGTTACCTTTTGTAACGGTTTGGATACATCAAATTGTACTGTCTCACGATTCCATTTAGCGTTCACTTTTTTTCCTTTATACTTTATGACCGGTTCATCCGAGGCTTGAAGGACTTTTACTAAGTCATCATTCATTTTATTAATTTTCTCATCTACTTTTAGTAATCTAGTTAGCCAACCTTGAAATCCTTTTAAAGATCGAATATTATTCATGATTTCCTGCCTCTGCCATGCCATCGTTTCTGCCAAAGGTTCAGCTGTGCCGGCAAGCAGGATCATTCCGTCTGCTGGTACCCTTTCATTCACAAATGGTGCGATTATAGTCCCTTCACTATGACCGAGTAAAATCACTTTATCGGCTCCAATTTTTGGATGACCTTTAGCAAATTCCATCACAGCCTGTGCGTCATCAATTAAATCGTACACGCCTGTTTCATAATAGTCACCTTTACTCGCGCCAACTCCTCTTTTATCATAACGAATACTTGCAAACCCTTCAGATGAAGCTACATCACTTAATTCTTTAAAAATATTCATAGGCATTCCTTCAGCATTCGAATCGCGATCAATGGGGCCGCTTCCGTGTACCATAACAATTAAAGGGTATTTTTCAAGATTTCCTTCTGGAATGGATAATGTCGCTGCTAACGGATACTGTCCTTTAATCATTACTTCAAACTCTTTACTCATTATTTGCATCCGCCCTTTTTTATTAATTTTCGTATTTACCTTTTATTAAGACGTCCGAGGAAAAAAATCGTTCAAATATTTTTTTCCACCAAACGAACTTTACATTGATAATATGGTGAAAGTAATCAAAATAATGAGCAGCAAAAACGTGCATACTTATATATAAAACAAATTGTATTAACATTTTAAAAAGATAAACTTAAAACAGTATCAAAATTTTGTTGTTATGATTAATCTTGTATATATCAGTTCAGATTTATAGGAGGACAATATGGAAGCGTCAAAAAAATGTAAAGATTCATATGTAGTCAAAACTAGTATCGTTTTGCCGCCTGATACAAATGCTTACGGGACGTTATTTGGGGGAAAATTAATGGCTTACATAGACGATGCAGCCGCGATTTCAGGTATGCGGCATGCAAGGAGAAATGTTGTAACAGCCTCAACGGATTCGGTTGATTTCCTCCATCCCATTCATCAAGGTGATGCAGTTTGCTTAGAAGCCTTTGTAACATATACTGGAAGATCCTCTATGGAAGTATTTGTAAAAGTTATAGCGGAAGATTTATTAACAGGGGAAAGTAATGTTTGTGCCATGTCTTTCTTAACCATGGTGGCGGTTGATAAAAACGGAAAGCCTACACCGGTTCCTGCAGTCATCCCCGAATCAGATGAGGAAAAAAGCTTATTTGAATCAGCAAAAGAACGTGCAGAAATTCGAAAGAAGCGAAAACAAGATAGTGTGGAGAGGGTAAAATCATACAAGATTGACCTTCCCTAAAGAATTTTTTTAGAGCAGCCACAACTAGGCTGCTCTTGCTTTTTCATCTAAATCTGACTGGAGATAGCAGTACACTAACACCAATTTTCTTGCAAATGGTCAGGTAATGCATAAGAAATAACAGAACAGCCCCTGCATTCATCCCGATGATTATGCCATCCATCTGGAAGCTGTGCATGGAACCGAGTACGTACATCACTGAAAAGGATACAATCGTTGACCAAACAAAATGGTAAAAAGCCTCTTTCATAAGTCCCAAGCCTATTAGGAAGGCCTGCATGGGGATGATGAAATAATGCAGCAGGAAAAACGGCCATAGCATTTGTAAATAAATAGCAGCATCAGAGGAATGGAAAAAGTTTAGTGTGATCGGTTCAGCAAAAAAGTAGAAGAAAATAACAGCTGGGATCCCGTAAAGAAATGTGATTATACATACTTGTTGCAGAAGGCTTTGGAGCTTGTCAGTATTTTTTTCAGCATAAGCTTCAGAAACGGTTGGAATGAGCATTATGAGGAAGGAATGGGCAATAAATGCCGGAAAAAAACCTACCGTCATCGCGATTCCAGCCAGCATACCAAAATGCTCAGTTGCTACAATCCCGCTCACTCCGGCTTGTAGTAAAGCTGCCTTAATGAGGAAGGGCTCTACCGCATGTGTCAAGGCATGGAATACTCTCAATACGGTTGTCGGAATGGAAACTGCCATCAAGCTTCTCCATACTGTCCCCCCGCTCATTCTTTCAATTGGCTCCCTTTTCACGTGCTGAAATTGCAGGATAAACATATGAAGCAAGTAAAAGAAAACAACAATCTCGCTCCCTATAAAAGTACAAAAGGCAATTAAAACAGCCGTTTGTGTATCAAATTGAAATATTTGATATAGGAAGACGAGTAATATCAGCTGTATAAGCTTTCTCATAAAATTATAAGTGGCAATTTTACCCATTTGCTGCTTTCCCATAAAAAACCCTCTTGTAATGGAAGAGAAAGAAACAATCGGGATAAAGGCGATGACAGCCCATCTAAGATAAGGATGATACTGATCAAAAACAGAGATAAACGGGATAATGATAATAGCCAACGGTAATAAAATAGCTGTGAAGATAACGGTTAATTTAATGACATGGTTGAGCATGCTATAATGGTATTTCTTGTCTTTTTCGGCAATAAACTTCGAAATGGAGATGGGAAGTTCAAAGCTCGCCAGCAAGACAATCAAGAAAATCGTTGGAAGAATGGACATATACATGCCGAGTCCTCTCTCCCCAAGTTCACGTGCCAATACCATATTCACTAGAAATTCGATGCATTCTCCCGCAAATGCGGCAACAGCTAACAATAATGTTCCTTTAAAAAATTTATTCATTATGCCTCTCCTTATACATCCGCCAAGTATCACTGGCTGTATTGCCAGAATCGTATTGTATAAGATATGAGACAAGTCTTTGGAATATTATTTATGTTGTTTGTAAAGGTGAATTGTTTTTTTGAGAATCGATTTTGAGTGGAATGTTTTTTAGTGAAGATGCGGGGAATAACTTACATTGAGGTTACCTATGTTTGCGTTTTTAACTAAAGAACGGAAAAACACTTACATTGAATGCAAAAAGAAGAAGGCCAGCAAAATCTCTTGCCTTCTTCTCTCATCCATCCTTATTTCTCAAGCATCAATTTTAAAATAAGCTCATCTGTTTGACGGGTACCTTCATTTCCTAGCTTGCAAAAGCTTTCGATGCTTTTCTCAACGTCATCGTGGATAAAGCCGTCAGTAGATTGAATTTCTTGGTGATTGAGGGCTAATAATGCTGATTGGACAGCTACATTTGAGCAGGTAGATACCTTCATTGCACACCCCGCCTTTGCCCCATCGCATATCATCCCAGATACATTTCCGATTGTATTTTGTACCGCTGCTTTTATTTGCTGAAGATTGCCATCCAGCAGGTAAACAATAGCGGAGCTTGCACCCATTCCCGCAGCTGTTACACCGCATAAGGCAGACAGACGGCCAAATTTTGACTTGATATGGATCGTGATCAGGTGACTTAAAGCAACAGCCCGAATCATTTTATCCTCCGACACGTGCAGTTTTTCGGCTACGGCCACGACAGGAAGAGTAACAGCAATCCCTTGGTTCCCGCTGCCCGTATTGGCCATAACCGGAAGTGTCGAACCTGCCATGCGTGCATCTGAGCCAGCAGCGGCAAGTGACATCGCGGCAGTTGCTAAATCATCGGATAGGAACCCCTTTTTTACATTCTCTTTAATGGTTTTTCCGACATTTAAACCGTAATCTCCAGATAAACCTTCCATCCCGATAACCCGGTTTAATTCTATACTCCGTTTTACTAATGATAAATCCTTTACATCAGCCTGGAGTACCCAATGATAAATTTCATCAATGGTTAAACTTTCTAACTCCTCCTCTTCGGTTTGAATGCCAATATTCTCGCAGCCGCCAAGGAACACAGGCTTGCCATCCACTTCAATCAACGTAATATTGCTATGATTATCCGAAATCACTACTTTTGAAATTTGTTTTTCTGTTTGAACCGTTACTTCAATATAAAGTCTTTTTGGTGTTTCAGCCTGCCCTGCTTTCACTTTACCCTCTTCAATCAGCTGCAAAGCCAAGAGCTCGTCTTCCTTTGTTAATCCATCTAACAATTCCAATTCTTTCTCATGGTTTCCTGCAACCGCTCCGAGTGCTGCTGAGAAGTCCAGCCCTTTTCCAGACATCCCAGGTATTCCAACAGACTTTGCATTTTTGATAATATTCCCGCTTGCCTTTACGCAAATTTCTTGGATCGTTCCTTCAACATAGCTTTTCGCTGTTGCTGCAGCCAAGGCAATAGCAACTGGTTCTGTACATCCTAGTGCTACAACAAGTTCCTTTTCTAAAATTGCTAATATTTTATGTTTGTCCATTTTTTCGCCACCTGTCTAAAATCTTAATTAAATTTTAACATAACATTTGTTTTTATGTTTCACACGTTATTAACATTATCTGGAAAATGCAGTTGTGTACCAATTGCACTCATAACTTCTTAATTTTAGGAAAATAATAGTAATAGGATGATTAAATTCACTTTTAATGAGGGACATTGTATTGAGCCTGTTACATTTAACCATTGACCTAGTTGTTGGTTTCTTCCTTTTGTTTATCATCGTCAAAATTGTCGGTAGAAAGATTATTAAACAAATTTCTCCCTTTTACATTTATTTCTTAGATTGTTTTAAGCGAAATGCTTGGAAATGCTATGTATGAGGAGATCATGAAGACATTGGTTTTAAGGAGGACTGGTTAAAAATGCAGCTATCCTCTCAAGGCATTACTGATTATAAAGATGTTTTTCTAGCTGAATGGCTTGAAGGTGACGGACTTTTCATACAATCCATGATTCCGCCAAACCTGTCCACCCAACAAACTCGATAATGAAAACTGTCCTTTATAGATGCCTAGCACTCTTAGAGTCGAAACCACAATAATAAAAAAAGACCTTCTCGAAAAATAAACTTTGAGCTGGTCTTTTCATAGTTATTCTGTAAGTGAATGCTTAAAGGCATAGATTACAGCCTGAGTCCGGTCCTGAACGTGGAGCTTGCTGAGAATGTTGCTGACGTGAGTCTTGACAGTTTTTAAGGCGATAAACAGTTCATCAGCGATTTCCTGATTGGTCTTTCCTTCTGTCATAAGCAAGAGTATTTCCATTTCTCTGCTTGTCAATTCTTCATGAGGAAGCTGTTGGTTCCTCTGCCTCATTTTCACCATCATTTTTCCCGTTACTTCCGGTTCTAAGACAGATTGTCCCTGATAAGTGGATCTGACAGCTTCAGCAATTTCGCTAGCTTTTGAAGTTTTCAGCATATAGCTTGTTGCTCCCGCTTCCAGAGCAGGATAAACCTTCTCATCATCCAAGAAGCTTGTCACAATAATAATTTTCGCGTCTGGCCATTGTTCAATAATATTTCTCGTTGCTTCAATTCCGTCCATTTCCTTCATGACCAAATCCATTAATATAATATCCGGACGTAAATCTAATGCCATATCAATGGCTGTTCTTCCATTGTCAGCTTCACCAACCACTTCAATATCGGGTTGTGCAGATAAATATGAGGAAACTCCGATTCTCACCATTTCATGATCATCAACAAATAAAACTCTAATCATTGGCCTCACCCTCTTGCTTCATAATAGGAATTTTCACTTCAAGTCGTGTACCGCTATTTTTCAAACTAATGATTTTGAGCGTTCCTCCAACCTCAACCGCTCGTTCATGCATATTCTGCAGACCATAGGAACCAGCTTTTGCTTCCTCAACGTCAAAACCAATCCCATCATCTACCACTCTTAAAATAACAAACTCATCCCTTTGAATTAGCAAAACTTCGAGCTTCGATGATTTCGAATGGCGGAGGGTGTTAGAAACCGATTCTTGAAGAATGCGAAATAAATGATCCTCTATTCCTTTATCAAGAGGGAAGTCCTCGACTTTCCATTTAATATCCATCGTTACTTTTTGTGATAATTCGATGAGTAATTCCTTTATTCCTTCTTGAAGGGATTTTCCTTTTAAAGCAGCAGGTCTTAAATGAAGCAAAAGGGCCCTCATTTCGAGTTGTGACTGGTGAATCATTTCCTCCACCATTTTTAATTGCTTCGTTTCCCTTTCATTTGTCTGAGGCTTTGCCTCATTGATAGCTGACATTAGCATAGAAGCCGCGAATAACTGCTGACTGACAGAATCATGAAGCTCCCTTGCCAAACGATTTCGCTCCTGAGAGATCACTTCCTGCACGCGGCTCTCCATATCCTCCGCTTTTTCTGTTGCCAGCTTTTGTGACAGTTTCGCCTGTTCGGCAATTTGCTTCTGAATTTTGCCTACTCTGTTTACAATTGAGTGCAAATCAGGAGGGGCATTCATTTCTTTCGTTTCTATTTGCCGCCCTTCCTCAATATGATAGAGCCAGTTATCGACTGTTTGAATTTGCTTCTTCCAATTGAATCCTGAAATTAAGCCGAACAAAATACCAATAAAAATACTGACACTCGGAACAAAAATAACATATGGAATATCCATAACATTTGTATCCCATAGCTCTTTCCAATCAATCAGCGGAAAACGAAATAGAAAAGAAAGAATAAAGAAGCTGCAGATGAGAATGGACACAGCTACTCCTATAACGACTTGACGCTGAACAATACTCATACGCGCTTCACCTCTAAGTCACCTACGGGGATCGAGGTAAAAATTTTGACACGTTGTTCAGCTTGATCATACCCTGAAGTTTGAACCTTCAATGTCTGATTAAAAACCTTTGGTTCCTGAGCTCCAAAGATTTCAACCGAACCAGCTAATACAGAGTGATTTACACTTATTTCTATATCATAAGGAACAAGGACTTGAATGTTTCCAATTAAGTTTCTTATATAGATAACCGTTTCCCCTTTTGGGAGAACAGTGTAGCTTAAATCAATAACGGTATCCCCAATTCCTGTCTGAATATTAATATCGCTCCATTCATAGACGTGATCGGGAGTCTTTTGCTGTCCGAATAATTGATTGCCGAAAAGCGGCTTATGCCGAATGAGTGTTTCCATCTCCAGATTTAAACTTGGTTCCTTCAAATCAGGCTTGATATGTGCTGGATTTTTCTTAGCCTGAACGAATTGGATTAAGAAATGGATTAAAATCGCCAACAGAAAAAATTTAAAAGTAATCATACTAAAAATACTAATAATCAAAAAGATAATTCCGAGCCAAAACAGGAGTTTTCCGGATTTACGTGGCATCCATTTCCTCCCGATATAAATCATGCCCACTTCCACAAGGAGGGAGAAAATCAATCCCGAATTAAAAAATGTAAATTCCAAAAAGAGAACAACTGCCCCCAACAATAATATCCAGCTTATATATTCACTCTTAACTCTATTTATCATGGGACTCCTCCCTCCTAATTAAATAAGCACTAGCGCAATGATGATGAATGGTTCTAAAATGTTCACTATGAAACTTCCAAAAAAGGCGCAGATTTCCACGCCTTTTTAGAATACCATGTTTCCCTTATGAAATAGAATGGGTTTCTTCTTTTTTCATATCTTTTTCTATTTGTGCAATGCGTGCGTCAATCGTACTGCGATAATAGGAGCTGTTTACTTGATTTTCTAAACGATCTAAATACGACTCAATTTCTTGAAAACGGGAAGTTGACTTATTAGATGAAATGTCCTGATCCAGCACCTGATTCATTTTCACTTGAGCCCTCGTCATATTTTCACGGCCCATGAGCTCCATGCGGCGAATATGCATATCTTTCAGCTTATGCTTCATTTCTTCATATTTTCTTTCTAATTCAGCAAGCTGCTGGTTTGATTGGTTCAGTGCATCCTTTAGGCGTGCCGCACGTTCCTCATACTGTGCATGCTCCGCGGAAGCAAATAAGTAAAGTTCATTTTCTCCAGCCTGTGAAGCAATTTCAGCCTGACGTTTTCTTTTTGTTGCCAAGTCCTCTGCTTGACGATATTCCCTGCTGAACTCTTCCTTCAATGCATATTGGCGTTCCAGCAGCTTGCGGACTTTTTCCGTTTCCTTTTCGCTATCACGTAAATATTGATTTAAGAGCGTAATCGGATTTTTCTTTTCCTTTTGATCTAGTGCCTCATTGATATCTGCTAAAACAGTGTTTTTTATACGAGTAAATAGATTTGTCATTTGTCTCTCTCCTTAAGATTATTAGTCTTTCTTTAATTCTGACCATTGCTTTTCAAAATTTGTGAATGGGTCGTTGTCTTCTACAATGACTGACTTTTTCTCATTCCATTTTTTATACACAACGTACAAGACATAAGCAGCTGCAATACCAAGGATTGCTGGTATATTGGAGGCAGTGGCCATCAGAGCAATAAAGCCGATGATCCCCCAGCCAATTTTCATTAATGTTGAATCTGTTTTCAGAAATTGTTTAAACACGAAGTACAGAATAACGATGCTGATTCCTAGCGCCACCAATGGTCCCAGATTTGACAATAATACAAATGCAGCAATTCCTCCTGCTAATAGTAAACCGAATTTTTTCATTTTCGTTTCCTCCTTTCTTGATATCATCTTACCTTTATTTCATTCTTCTCATAACGAGCCTGAGCTTTATTTTCAACTAGGTCCAGAGACCGAGCATATGAACGGCCTAAAGGTAGATCGTTGAAAACTAACAGTAAAAGGCGACCAATTTTACCTAGCAGGACTTTAAATAATAACAAGGAACCTTACATGAATTCTCAGCACTAAACCATACTAGAATTAGGAGGTGTGCCATAACATGAACCTAGCTTGGCTCTGCGGAATTTTACTATTTATCCAGCCTGCTCAACCGCCTGATAGCTTAACAATTGAAAGCGAGGGAGAATCAGTCCTTACGGTTAACCGAATAGATTACACAACCCCTTTTCCAGATATTCCTTTAATCGATATAGAAAAACTAAATGATCTTCTTGAAGAGGTAGATAAACAAACATATCAAGCACCAAAAAATGCTTATATTAGCCAATCAGGAAATGTAGTAGCTGAAGAAATTGGCAGGAGATTACACCGAAGAGCCTTTACAGATCTGTTTTATACATATTTTTACAATGCGAATACTTCTAAAATAGAAGTGCCAATACTTCCGATTCATCCACGAGTGGATCGGGATTTATTGTTGCATATTCATGTTAAGCGGATTGGAAGATATGTGACTTTTTTTAATCAAGGCAATAAAGCACGCTCTCATAATATTGCTCTTGCGGCAGAAGCCATTAATAATCAAGTTGTTTTTCCTGGTGAGACTTTTTCCTTTAATCGTGTTGTGGGAAAGCGAACGAAGAATAGGGGCTATATGCGTGCGCCTGTTATTGTTCGAGGAGAGTTAGCTGAGGATATTGGCGGGGGAATCTGCCAAGTCTCATCCACCCTTTATAACTCGGCTGACCGGGCTGGCTTAAAAATCATCGAACGCTATTCCCATTCCAAAAGCGTTCCGTATGTACCAAATGGAAGGGATGCTGCGGTCAGCTGGTATGGACCAGACTTCAGCTTTAAAAACGAATATAGCTTACCATTATTAATACGGGCGCGAGCTGCCGGAGGACAAATTGCGATCCACATTTATTCATCTGATGAAATCGAATATGAGCCCCGAATCGTTCCGGGTGCTTCGAAAACTCTGCCTGAAGAAATCCCAAGCACCGGAGAAAAAAGTTGAATATTGTAACAGGAGAGTTTTATTGGGGATGAGAAAAACCGGGCAAAAACTGCCCGGTCCTTTTTTCTAGTGAATATCCGAAATCTTTTCTTTAAACCTCTGTCATCATTCTTTTTTCTCGGAGAAACGTTGTTGCAGTATCTATTAATAAATTTGTATTCATTATGACAGAATCAAAATCAACCCATTCTACTGGTTCATGGAGCCCGAATCCAGAAGCACCAATATTAACAGTGGGAATACCCGCCTGTTGGAATATAGCTGCATCTGTCCAAAATCCCCATCCTACACTTTCAAGCTCCCTTCCTACTAATAATCTGTAGGATTCAGTTAATTTTTGAACAATCAATTCACTGGAATTACATGAAAAAGGATTCCGTTGAAAATACCAATCAATATGAGAACCTTCAGCTACATTCTGTACCACTTTTTCAATCTCTGTTTTTATATTAGATATGTTTTCTGAAGGTAGAGTGCGCCTTTCAATATGAATTTGACATTCTGGTGCATAAGTAGAAATCCCAACACCTCCACTAATTTGACTTACATGCATGGATGCGGGGCCAACGAGATCTTCCCTTCTGTTCCTTAATACATTTTTATCTAAATCATCTAGTCCAACGATGACCTTGCCCATCCTTGAAATGGCACTGTCTCCCAGATCCCATCTGCTGCCATGAGCGCTACGACCCCATGTAGTTACTTTTCCCCACAAGAATCCCCTGTGGGCAATGACCATTTTCAAATCGCTTGGCTCAGTTAGGATACAAGCATCTGCTTTATGATGAAGCACAAAGTGATCCGCTCCGATACTTGAGTATTCCTCATCACAAACAAGGGCCAATATTACTTTCCCCTTAATGGAACCTGAGGCCGCTAATGAAGCTGCAGTACTCATTATGGCAGCTATACCGGCCTTCATATCACAGCTACCTCTTCCATAAACTCTGCTTCCCTCTACTTTTGGATCAAATGGGGCAATTTCCATCCCTTTCGTTCCAACCGTATCCAAGTGTGCACATAAGCAAAGGGTCGGACCGTCCCCGTCTCCAACTTCGGCAAACACATTAGGTCGACCAGGTTCAACAAACTCTAGCCTTGCATCAACCTTATGTTTTTTGAGCCAATTTACCGCAAATTCGGCTATTTGTACTTCATTGTATCCCTCTTCCGGTGCAAGAGTAGGGTTAACTGATGGGATTCTTATTAGATCCCTAAGTAACTCTAGAACTTCTGATTTTGATATAGTTAACAAAGATTATCACTCCAACTTGTATATATTTGCTTTGTATCTTTTCCTATCATTTCTTTTTCCATCTCTCAATGATTTACAATATAAGTATATTTT
>NZ_JBALPC010000075.1:0-1663 GCF_036965225.1 Bacillus sp. JJ1474
ATAATAGATATGATTTAAGATTGATATTATGAATTAGTGAAAAGTTTTTTTGTTTCTAAAAAAACTTTATTCAAAATATCAATATGAATATTTATCAATTTCAGAAATATTTCAAATATTTGATAGTTTTTATGAAATTATCCCTAATTTCCTTGACTGAATCGGTACATTCGTGTATATTAAAATCATCATTTAACAGAATATATTTCCGTTATTTCTAGAAATATCTGCTTGTATTTTGTTGGGTGGTAATATTTATCTTAGACACAAAAGTGTCTTGAAAGGCTTAGGAGGCAAAGTTAACATGCAAAACGGTAAAGTAAAATGGTTCAACAATGAAAAAGGATTCGGTTTTATCGAAGTAGAAGGCGGAGATGATGTATTCGTACACTTCTCAGCTATTCAAGGTGACGGATTCAAATCTTTAGAAGAAGGCCAAGAAGTTTCTTTCGAAATCGTTGAAGGAAACCGCGGACCTCAAGCAGCAAACGTTGTAAAACTATAATCTTATAAATAAGCAGGCTGGCAAACATTTTGCCAGCCTTTATTTATGTCTCGATATTTATCAATGCCGCCTAAGATTTAGAAAGCTTGCTTCCGATAAGCCTTATTTGTTCCCCTACAGTACATTTTGTAATGCAAAATCTGTGGGCATATCTTCGACCCTTTTCATCTTTATGATGTTTGTGCAGTAGACAGCCTTGACAATAGGTGATCATTAAATCCTCTACCTCGTCAAATATTTGCTTTCTTTTCATTTCACGCCCACCTCTTTCATCAAGACACCTAAATGACTTGCATCTTACTATGAATCATTTTCCCTTCAAGTGCTTGGGTAGCAAGCTTATCCGCTTCTTTATTTTCTGTTCTCGGGATTGGGGTATATCTTGCTTCAATAGAAAGCTTCTTCATTTTTTCTTCAATTCGATCAAGCCAGCGATTTAAATTTTCTTCAAAACATGGCCATTCTCCTTTAAGCTGCATTAATACCCCCTGCGAATCCCCTTTAAATTCACAGATCATATGGTGCACACCCATTTCTTCAAGCAAGTTTAATGTAAAATACAGAGCCGCATATTCAGCTTCATTATTATTTTCTATTTCATGAAAGAGTTCATTTGCACGAATGCGGTATTTCTTCTTCCCTTGCTTATAATAAATGACAGCACCAAGCCCTGCCTGAAAAGCGGCTTTATTAAACCCTCCATCAAAGTATACCGTTAAGTCGTGTGGATCCTCCTCAATTTCGGTAAGAAGCTTCCGCATTTCTTTCGTATTCCATGATGTCCCCATTTCATCGTGATATAGGATATCTTTTCCTTTTCCGCTCTTTTCAATATCCTCCCCCACTAATAATGCCATTTCGCCATCTAACCAGTCAGACTGAAAGACTACTCCTTCATTCCCTTTTATTTTATAAGTCCATTCCAATTTATATTTCATTTTTTTCAGCCTTTCTTAACTTACACATTATTGGTACACTTATTTTATCTTACCCTGATGTGGATTAGAATACAGTGAAACTTCAATCAGTGGTTTTTTTTCAATGGAAAGTGCTGGTGCCGATGTTAACACAGTATATGGCGTTCTTAATCGGTCTAATTCCACTGTTTGTTAGTTGCGGCCCACAGGATGTGGGTCACACAGACGTTGCCACACGACG
>NZ_JBALPC010000075.1:1770-8891 GCF_036965225.1 Bacillus sp. JJ1474
GTTAATCTGCGATAAAAATTACTGTTAATATTGGAGGAAGCTTGTTTGATTGAAGTATATATTGATGGGGCGAGTGCGGGCAATCCCGGGCCTAGCGGTGCAGGAATTTTTATAAAAGGAAATGGAGCAGTTGAAAGATATTCCATACCGCTTGGCCATATGGAAAATCATGAAGCGGAATACTATGCATTAATTAAAGCACTTGAAATCTGTATTGAAAAGGGCTATAGGATTGTTTCCTTTCGAACTGACTCTCAGGCAGTTAATCGGGCCATTGAAAAGGAGTATGCCAAAAATAAAGGCTATGCATCCCTCTTGGAAAAGGCCTTACATTTAAGCAAACAGCTGGATTTATTTTTCATGAAATGGATACCCAGTTCTGAAAACAAGGCAGCGGATGAATTAGCAAGAGCGGCCATACGTAAGAATAAATAGAAAGTTATACACTTTTAGGATCGGAAAAAAAATGGACGAAATGGGCACCTCCTTCATTTCGTCCATATTAATATTCAAACATGATTCATTTAGACCGAAATCAATCCTTTTTCTTTAACAAACTGAATAGCCTCAAGGCGGGTATTAATCTTATTGGATATGAGCATTTCCAGCAATGATACATAAAAGCTGCCATCAAAGGATTTTTGTGCCTTTAAGGTTAGTTCTATTGCTGTGTTTGTCAGTTCATCTGTTGCATTCGTGTAATGCTTCCCAAAATAAATAAAACCAACCGCATCCTCTTGAAACTGAAAGCCTTTACTTTGTAAAAAACTTAAATAATCTTCCACTGTCTTCAAGAACATGTCATCCCTTTCCCCTTTTTAACCAAACACTCTAAATTTTACCTTATATTTCGACAATTATCTATCTTTTTTTGTGAGTAAATACCCAATCGTTCCTGTTGCAACCCCCAGCAAGGCTCCACCGATTACTTCAGCTGGATGATGACCGAGCATCTCCTTTAGTTTCTTTGGTGACTTTTCCTGCTCAAATTCGACAGACTCGTCTTTGTGAATTTTCTCAATCAATTCACCCATGCTATTTACTTTTAATGTTAATTCCCCTGTTTGTCTTCTAATCCCTTGTGCATCATACATAACGATTAGCCCATAAATTAATGAGAGAGCGAAATCGATTGTCGGTATCCCTCTTCTTAAGGCAATAAAAGTGGTTAATGATGATACTCCAGCAGAATGTGAACTTGGCATTCCGCCAGTGTGAAAAAATAATTCTGGCCTAAATTCTTTTTTCTTGAAAAAGTGAATCGGAATTTTCAAAGCTTGAGCCAATCCTATGCTTAATAAAGCAATGTATACACCTTTATTCATTTATGATCTCACCTCAATTATTAGTGTGAAGTTAGAAGAGTGTAATTATTCTTTTCGGAAATACTAGTATTGAAAACAATATTAGGGAGGTATGTAAAAGTTGGGAAAAAGAGAAAGAAATAGAGGGAAGCTTGCTTCTGGTGTGAATCCGCAAGGCTATGGACAGGATATTACCGAGGACCCTAAAAGCAAACTGGAGAATGCAGCTAAGAAAAAAAATACTAAATAAAAGAACGGCTGTCCTAAAAGCTAATAGGACAGCCTTCTATTACGCATATTGTTTTATGTCAAGCAACCGATCAAGCCCGCGAAATTCAATTTCATCAAACTTATTTATCACCTTGTCACGATTTACGGAAAACCTTGCATGGTCTAATCCACACTCAACAGGTACATCACATTTGATTTCAGCTAGTTGTCTGCTTAAATGAAGCATTTCCAAATCTTGTTCAATTTTAGTCCTTTGTGCTTTAGATAATTGATCCAAGTTTTCAAGAACGCCTTCAATATGTCCAAATTGCTGTAATAGCTTTAAGGCTGTTTTCTCACCAATTCCTTTTACCCCAGGATAATTATCACTTGAATCGCCCATAAATGCTTTTAAATCAATCATTTGCCTAGGGTGAATGCCCTTTTCTTCGTAAAATGTATCCTTCGTATGAACTAAATAATTGCCATACCCTTTTTGCAATAACACCACAGATATCCGTTCATCCAATAGCTGCAGAATATCCTGATCACCTGTAATAATGTTTACAAATGCGTCCTCTTTTACATGACTTGCTATCGTCCCAATACAGTCGTCTGCTTCATAGCCCTTCAACCCAATATTCGGAACATCAAAGGATTCCACCACTTCCTTTACAAGGTCGAACTGTGGAATTAGTTCAACAGGTGCTTCTGGCCGATTTGCTTTGTATCCGTCATACATGTCCGTTCTAAACGTTTTACTTCCCATATCCCAACAAACAGCGACATGTGATGGGTTGAAATTTGATACAGCTGCTAAAAAATGTTTAACAAACCCATAGACTCCATTCGTCGGCACACCTTTGGAATTTACCATAAATTGCCCGTGCACGGCAGTAGCAAAATAGGCTCTAAATAATAATGCCATTCCATCGACTAGCATAAATGAAGGTTTATTTTCGTTTATCAATTATCTCTCTCCCTTTTTTATTTACTCTCCCGTTTCAATATCATTTTCATCATACGATATCCAATCACTAAAGCTTCCAGCATATAGTTTAACATGTTTGTACCCTGCAGCCTTTAGTGCCATGTAATTTGGAGTGGCGGTGACTCCTGAACCGCAATAAACAATTATTTGCTTATCTTTGTCAATATCAGTGAATCTTTTTGCCTGATCTGCTCCAGTTTTGAAAGAGCCATTTTCATAACCATCTAGCCAAACCTTATTAATCGCTCCTGGGATATGGCCAGCTTTTTTATCAATTGGCTCAACTAGTCCTAAATATCGCTTACTTTCTCTAGAATCAATAATGACTATTTCTTGATTTTTCCTATCAACCACTTTTTTAACTTCTACATTGGAAGCAAAAATGGTTTCATCCATTTTTATCTCAAAAGCGGTTTTTGGAAATTCAGGAATTGCACGATCTACTGGATACCCAGCTTCTGTCCAGGCTTTATAGCCCCCATTTAATACATACACATTTTTATGACCAACATAATGTAATAGCCACAAAAGCCGGGCAGCATATGAACCCTCGCCTCCGTCATATGCTACGATAGTCGTTTGATTATGAATGCCGGCATCTTGAAGTGTCTGTCTAAATTCCTCGATTTCAGGTAACGGATGTCTGCCGCCATGAGAAGAAACGGGTCCTGATAAATCTTTCCCGAGATGAAAATATACAGCACCCGGAATATGATCATTTACATATTGTTCAAAACCTTCTTCTGAAGAGCCCAAATTATATCGACAATCAACGATCCTCATATCCTCATTATTTAAACGCTCTTTCAGCCATTCCTTTTCAACGGTCAAAATCATTCCTTCATCTCCCTCAATCTTTTTTCCATCAGCTTCTGCACATGTTCTTTCGGTGTCCAGCATTGAAATTGGTAGTTTGGTTTTGTTTCATAACCGAGACGCTGGCAATGATAAGTTATTCCTTTTTCGAATTTTTTCGCCTGAAAATGAATACAAGTTGCACATGCATGAAAGGACTGAATCTTCATTATGATTCATGAGAGAAATGAGTAATTTCTTTCTCTTTTTTCTCCAGCTCTTCAATTGGGAAGTCATCTCTTAGAACAGCTAAAAGACCCTCATAATATTCATTCGCCTGTTCAGACAGAATTGTAAGCATAAGTGAGTATTCACCGATTAGAAGTGCAGCATAATGTTTTTTCAGCTTTTCGCCTTCAATTTGCAGATAATGATCAGATAGCGGATTTATGAGCTGCTCCAATTCATCGCTTAAATTCTTTCTTTCATTTTTTTCAAAGAATGACTTTGGATTTTTAAAATGGGCTAATGCCTTTGAAAACTGGGCTCGATTCTCACTGACAAAAGCTGAATTAAACTCAATTCCTTCCATTTTTCTCGTTTCATACGGGCTAAAGCTTAATTCCTTATTAATCTCCGCAACCTTTTGACCAAGCATATCTTGAGCCTGCTTACATAATTTACCGATATACGCTTCTAATCTTAACGTTGTTGCTCTCAATTCCTGAGCAAAGTCAAATCCAAAGCTTTGCAGGAAATCTTCAAGGGCTGCTTGCAAGGCTTTCTTTAAATTACGGCCATCATCCTTAAGTGCAGCAGGGTTAAAGGCCTCCTTAATGAAATCACCATAACGCAGAAACACTCTTTGCTTTATATAAAAAACTAGCTCGGCTGCCTCTTGTTCTAATCTTTGCGTAAAAATCTCAGCATCCTGATTTTTGAACACGGCTAGAATTGTTTTTAATTCTTCTTCCAGCTGGATTCGTCTTTGAGCCTTTAATTCCTTATTTTCGTGTGATGACTGAATAAAGGTACGAAGCTGTTCCAATACACGATTCCAGCCCAATTCTGCAGAAGTGATCGAAATTTGCATAAGCTCATTTGTAATAAACGAATAAAAGCTTTCCTCAAATTTATCAATTTTAGAATGTTTCTCCTGAATGTTTTCGAGCTTTTCAGTTAAAGCCTCAAGACTTGAAAGCCCAAAAAGATTAGGTCGGCGTAGTCCATATTGAACAAGCTGTTCACCAACATATTGTAAAACGGATTCTTTCTCTTCTTCATTATTTGCAAGATCAATCGCATTGACGACAAAGAACATTTTATCAAGTTCAAAGGAATCCTTAACACGCCCCAATTGGATAAGGAATTCACGGTCAGCTTTTGAGAAGGCATGATTATAGTAAGTGACAAACAGGATCGCATCTGAATTTTTGATGTAATCAAAGGCTACTCCAGTATGACGGGCATTTATAGAATCGGCTCCGGGAGTATCAACAAGTGTGATTCCTTTTCTCGTCAGCTCACAATCATAGTACACTTCAATCATATCAACAAAACAGGATTTTTCTTCTATAGCCACATAGCCTTTAAACTCTACTAGGTCAGTCTTAACGGTTGTTCCAAGTATTTCTTTAAATGAATCAAATCCTCGTAAAAAAGCATTCAAGAAGGCAAAGTGGGTCTTTTCATTTGCATCAAAATCTGAAATGCTGCTCATTACTTTTCTAATTTTCTCGATCGCATCATCGAAATCTGCTGCAGACTGACTGAAGACGTTCAATGATCTGTTTACATCTTCAAATAATATGTCGGCTGCTTTTACCTTCACTAACACTGTTCCATGAGGATTTTGATCATTAATTGGCATGATTTTATTAATCGCAGCTGTTGTCGGGTTTGGCGATACTGGAAGAAGCTTATGGCCAATTAATGCATTGGCAAATGAAGATTTTCCAGCACTGAATGCTCCGAAAAGTGCTACTGTAAATCTCTTATCTTTCAGGCGCTCTGCTTTTTGCAGCAATTCTGCAGTCATTTTTTTGAATCCAGGTACTTCTTGGATGGCATTCGCCGTAAAGTTTAATTTTTCAACTAAAGCATTTACAGCCTTTTCTTCTACTTTATCGCCAACTGTTTGAAGAGCGTTATCTATTTCATGAAAACCGTTATCTTCTTCTTTTATATCAATCACAGCTGCATTTGTTTGATGGATAACTTCAACTTCTTCAGTTGGCAAGGTAAGTAAACCTTTTGCCATTTCCGCATATTTTTGATGAGAAAATTCCCCTTCAAATAAATCATTCATGTTGACTTTCGCCGTGCGCAGACCTTCCTTTATTTCGGTTAGCATGTGCAAGTCTTCATTATATCCTTTGTATCGTTTCCATTCACTTTCTATAAGGCTCTGTTCCTTTTCGGTTTTTAAAGATAAAGTGCGTAAGAGCAATTCCTTAAATTCTGCTAAACTTTTTTTAGCCAATTTCTTAATAGATTCTGCTAGGTCATTCGTATATTGGAGAACATAGTCACCTGAAAGCAATGCACCTTCCTTTACCGTGTTAGCAATCAGATCCTTGTTAAAGAAAACAGTAAAGTTTTGTGCTCTTCCTAATAATTCGGAATCATGTACCTCATGCTCCTTTAGTTCATTAACCATTAGTTCCTTAATATGCCAGTCAATTTGCGACTTTACTTTTTCCGCAAGGTCTTGGAAAAAAAGCTCTAGACGATTCAATCTTTCCTGTTCTGTTTTTTGCCGCGAGAAAAATAGTCCTACCTTAAAGCCAGGCTGGCATGACTCGATATAGTTTTCTGCAAGCTCTCTCGTTTGGAACGGCATTAAGTAAGCATTATCCAAAACATCATCCACTTTATGAATGAAGTTAATTTCCGCTGTTTTTAGAAAAGCTCTGCCTTCATCTAGCTTAGCCTCTAATGCTGCAACCTTTTCAGCCAGTACTCCTCTCTCATCGACAGACAGTTCTTCTAATCTTTTCTCATATTTTTCAATTTCAGCCCAACTTTTTTCTTCTAAATAAATCAAATGCTCACTTGAAAGCTTATTCAATGAATGATAAACAGACTCAGGAAGCAGTAATTCGCTATTGGCAATTTTATCTGCAATAAACTTTTGTAAAGCTAAGAACTCATTTTCTTTATGGTCTTCTTTTTTTAACGATGTGTAAAATATTCTTTCTGGTATTACCCCCCAAGAGGCAAAAGAATCCTTCACACTTTGTTTAAACTGATCGAAGCTCAATTCTTCATCCCGATGCTTATCAATTTGATTAATAATTAAATAAACTTGCTTCCCAGCAGCAGCCAGCTCTTTTGTAAATAAGAAGTTCAATTCTGACTGGACATGATTATAATCCATGACATAAAATACTAAATCCGCAAGGTGCAAGGCTGACTCAGTAGCAATTCGGTGAGCATCATCCGTTGAATCGATGCCCGGCGTATCCATAATCACCGCATTTTTCGGCAGGCTCGTATCAGAATAGCTAATTTCAATTGAATGGATTTGGTCTCCATCCTTACAATAGGATTTCACTTGATTATAATCATAGGGAGCCAGATATAATCTCGGATTGCCTTCTTTAAAAATGACCTTTGCATAATCCTCTCCCGATTTAATTTTTACTAAATTTGCGCTTGTCGGGATCGGGCTGGATGGCAGCAAGTTTTCACCAATAATTTTATTGATCATGCTTGATTTTCCGGCAGAAAAGTGCCCGCAAAATGCAATTGCATATTCTTTTTTATCAAGCTTTATAGCTAGGTCCTTTGCCCTTTCTGCTGTTTGATTATCTTGATTT
>NZ_JBALPC010000075.1:8933-9306 GCF_036965225.1 Bacillus sp. JJ1474
TATCCTGTTAATTAAATCAACCGTATCTAGCTGAAGTTCCGTTCGAACCATGAATACGTATCCCCTTGTTCAATCATTTTCCTTCTATTCTAAATGATTTTTCTTATAATGCCTATATTTAGAATATGGAACTTAACATTTTTATGACTGTTTTCTTCAGAGTGAAAAAAATAAAACCAGGTCTTCACCTGGTTATGTAGGAATAGAATTTATAGTCTTGTATGTGGCTTTGCAACATGATTTAAAACATATTTCATAACTAAAGCATAGGCTGTTACTGTACCCGCAATAAAAATCGCTACCATCTGTAACAACACCTTCCTGTTAATGAGAATAATTTTCAAATTCAATTAGAATTTTATCATTAACGATA